>CAJOPV010000053.1 GCA_905236495.1 uncultured Christensenellaceae bacterium | reverse complement strand
GCGGCAGGCCGCGTCCAGCGCCGTTTGCCAATCCTCATGGGCGCAGTCCACGGTGGTATCCCGTTCGATCCGGGTTTTATGCATCAGACGCACCCAAATGCCGGTAGCCATACAATCAACTCCTATCCAGGATATTATGACATAGTTCGCCGTCGATTTCAAGGCAAAAAACAGGGAAGTATGCTCTTCACAAATGCGAACGTATGTGCTATAATGGGCCGGACCATCACGGAAACAGCGGAGGCAGGCATGGAAGAGAGCATCATCGTCCGGGGCGCCCGGGAGCACAATTTGAAGAATGTGGATATCACCATCCCCAGGGATAAGCTGGTGGTGTTTACGGGGCTCAGCGGCTCAGGCAAATCCAGCCTGGCCTTTGATACCATTTACGCGGAGGGCCAGCGCCGATACGTGGAGAGCATGTCAAGCTACGCCCGGATGTTCCTGGGCCAGATGGACAAGCCGGACGTGGATGCCATCGAGGGCCTTTCGCCCGCCATTTCCATCGATCAGAAAACCACCGCCCGGAACCCGCGCTCCACCGTGGGCACGGTGACGGAAATCCACGATTATCTGCGCCTTTTGTACGCCCGCACCGGGCTGCCCCATTGCCCCAAGTGCGGAAAACCCATCCGGCAGCAGACGGTGGACCAGATGGTGGATGCCATCGAGGCGCTGGAGGAGGGCACGAAGATCCAGATTCTGGCCCCGGTGGTGCGGCAGCGGAAGGGCGAACACGTGAAGCTGATGGAGGACGCCCTGAAAAGCGGCTTCGTGCGGGCCCGGATCGACGGGGAAATGTACGAGCTGGACGACGTGCCGCCCCTGGACAAGCAGAAAAAGCACCAGATCGATCTGGTGGTGGATCGGCTGGTGGTGCGGCCCGGCATCCAGCAGCGATTGACCGACAGCCTGGAGACCGCCATGAAGCAGTCCGGCGGGCTGGCGGGGGTGCTGATCTCCCCGGACAATCAGGAAATGACCTTTTCCCAGAATTACGCCTGCCCGGACTGCGGCGTGAATATCGAGGAACTGGCCCCCCGGATGTTTTCCTTCAATAACCCCTACGGGGCCTGCCCGGCGTGCAGCGGCCTGGGGGAAACGATGAAGGTCAGCGCTGATCTGGTGGTGCCGGACATGGCTAAATCTCTGAACGAGGGGGCCGTCAGCTGCATGGGCTGGAACAGCGGCGAAGCGGGCAGCACCGCCCACAGCATGTTCCAGGCCATGGCGGATTTTTTCGGCTTTTCCATGGATACGCCCTTTCAGGAGCTGCCGGAGGATATCCGGCAGAAGATCCTGTACGGCACGGGAAGCCAGAAGCTGAAAATCAAATTTGATGCGGGCACCTATCAGACCACCTTCGAGGGGGTGATCCCCTCTCTGGAGCGGCGGTATCAGGAAACCCAGAGCGAGGGCATGAAGGCGGCCTATGAGGAATACATGGCCCATGAGACCTGCCCGGTATGCAGGGGCCGGCGGCTGAAGCCCGAGGCCCTGGCGGTGACGGTGGGAGATAAAAATATCGCCGAGATCAGCGAATGGAACATTAAAAAGACGAGGGATTTTTTAAGCGGGCTGACGCTGTCTCCCAAGGACGGCATGATCGCCGCGCCCATCCTGCGGGAGGTGGACGCCCGGCTGGGCTTTCTGTGCGACGTGGGGCTGGATTACCTGACCCTCTCCCGGGCGGCGGCGACCCTCTCCGGCGGGGAGGCCCAGCGCATCCGCCTGGCGACCCAGATCGGCAGCGGCCTGGTGGGGGTTTTGTATATCCTGGACGAGCCCAGCATCGGCTTGCATCAGCGGGATAACGCCAGGCTCCTTCGCACGCTGCGGCATCTGCAGGAATTGGGCAACACCCTGATCGTGGTGGAGCATGACGAAGAGACCCTCCGCAGCGCCGATTACCTGGTGGATATCGGGCCCGGGGCCGGGGAACACGGGGGACTCATCGTGGCCCAGGGCACGGTGGAGGACGTGATGAACGCCCCTGCGTCCATTACCGGGCAATATTTGAGCGGCAAAAAGCGCATCCCGGTGCCCGCCCTGCGCAGGGCGCCTCAAGGGTGGCTGACGGTGCGGGGCGCCCGGGAGCATAACCTGAAGAATATCGACGTGCGCTTCCCGCTGGGGGTTTTCTGCTGCGTGACGGGGGTATCCGGCAGCGGGAAAAGCAGCCTGGTGAACGCCATCCTCTATACCGCCCTGGCCCATCAGTTGAACCGGGCTCGGCCCCGGAAGGCGGATTACGACGGCATAGAGGGCGTGGAACAACTGGATAAGATCATCAATATCGATCAATCGCCCATCGGGCGCTCTCCCCGCAGCAATCCAGCCACTTATACGGGGCTGTTCGATCTGATCCGCAAGGTGTTCGCTCAGCTGACGGAGGCCAAGATCCGGGGCTATAAGGAGAACCGCTTTTCCTTCAACGTGAAGGGCGGGCGCTGCGAGGCGTGCAGCGGCGACGGCCTATTGAAGATCGAGATGCATTTCATGGCGGATATCTACGTGCCCTGCGAGGTCTGTCACGGAAAGCGGTACAACCGGGAAACGCTGGAGGTCAAGTACCGGGGCTTATCCATCGCCGACGTGCTGGATTTGACGGTGGAGGAGGCCATGCATGTTTTCGAGGCCCATCAGCCTATCATGCAAAAGCTGCGCACATTGTACGACGTGGGCCTTGGCTATATGAAGCTGGGCCAGCCCAGCACCACCCTCTCCGGCGGCGAAGCCCAGCGGGTGAAGCTGGCGACAGAGCTGAGCCGCAGGGCCACGGGAAAGACCCTGGTGCTGCTGGACGAACCCACCACCGGGCTGCATATGGACGACGTGAGCCGGCTGGTGAAGGTTTTGCAGCGGTTGACCGAGCAGGGCAACACCGTGCTGGTGATCGAGCATAACCTGGACATCATAAAGACCGCCGATTACATCATCGATCTGGGCCCCGAGGGCGGCGACGGCGGCGGCACGGTGGTGGCGGAGGGCACCCCGGAGCAGGTGGCGAAGGTAAAAAAGAGCTACACCGGGCAGTTCCTGAAAACCGTGCTGAAATAAAACAACACAATAAAACACCCCCAACCGCCTGTCTTCGGAAGGGGGGTACGGGGAGAACCTGTTTTTTGGGCTTCAAAGAAGAGGTTCCCCCTTTTTATTGATTAGGTTGACTCCTTAGAACTCGGCGCTGCCGGTGGTGCGGGGGAAGGGGAGCACATCCCGGATGTTGCTGACGCCGGTCAGGTACATGATGAGGCGCTCAAAGCCCAGGCCGAAGCCGGCGTGGGGGGTGGTGCCGTACTTGCGAAGCTCCAGATACCACCAGTAGGAATCCATATCCAGGCCCAGTTCTTTGATCCGGGCTTCCAGCACGTCCAGGCGCTCCTCACGCTGGCTGCCGCCGATCAGCTCACCGATGCCGGGCACCAGGATATCCACGGCGGCGACGGTCTTTCCGTCGTC
>CAJOPV010000052.1 GCA_905236495.1 uncultured Christensenellaceae bacterium | reverse complement strand
GCAGCAAAACCAGCACCGGGCTGGATTTCCTGCAGGCAGTGACCCCCCAAATCGCGCTGATCTCCACCTATGCGGGCAACGCATACCATCCGCATGGGGATACCCTGGAAAGGCTTCGGGAGGCCGGGGCTGAAATCTTCCTGACGGGGGAAACGGGGGCCGTCACCGTCACGGCAAAGCAGGGGAAGGCACAAGTGACCACGTATCTTTTGCCAAAGGAGCAGCCATGAACCACAGTGAATTCTTTTCCGCCCTGAAACGGGGAGAGATCAGGCGGTGCTACCTCTTTGAGGGGGAGGAGGAGTTTACCAAAAAATCCGCCCTGAAAGCGCTGCGCGCTGCCGTCGCCGGGGGGGATTTTGCCGCCATGAACGATACGCGGCTGGCGGACCCCGCCCCGGACGCCCTCATCGCCGCGGCGGAAACGCTGCCCTTCATGAGCGACCGGCGTTTCCTGGAGATTCGGGACAGCGCCATGCTCGCCTCCGGCAAGGCAAAGGATTACGACGAGGACAGCGCCGTTCAGCAGCTGGACGCTTATCTGGATCAGCTGCCGGATACGGTGTGCATGGTGTTTTTCGTCCACGGGAAGGCGGACGGACGGAAAAAGCTGTATCAGATTTTGAAAAAGAAGGCGGCCCTCGTTTCCTTTGATCCCCTGGAGGATCGGGAATTGGCCCAATGGATCGCGGGGACCCTCAAAAAGGAGGGAAAGAAAATCAGCCTTGCCGCCTGCCAGCGGCTGTGGTTTTCCGCGGGGCGGGATCTGACGCTGCTGAATCAGGAGCTGGGCAAGCTGATCGCTTACAGCCAGGACCGATCCGAGATCACTGAAAGCGATATTGCCGCGGTGTGCGTGCAGTCCACCGAATATAAGGTGTATGACATGGCGGACGCGCTGCTGACGGGCCAGGGGAGCAAAGCGCTGAATATGCTGGAAGCGCTGCTGCGGGACGGGGAGGAAAGGCTGATGCTGCTGTCCTTGCTGGGACGGCAGTGCAGGCAGCTTCGAGCGGTGAAAGCCCTGGCGGCGGAGGGAAGCTCTCCAGCGCAGATCGCCGCAAAGCTGGGCATGCCGCCCTTCGCCGTGCGGAGGAACCTGGATACCGCCCGGGCGTATTCCCTTTCCCAATTGGGGGAGATGGCCTATCTGTGCCTGGATACGGAGTATCAGGTGAAAAGCGGGCAGCTGATGGAAAACGGGGCGCTGGAAAAGGCGATGCTGGAGATCCTCGCCATTCGGGGAGGAAAGCAAAATGGATGAACTGCGCCGTGCCCTGCAGGAGGCGGGGATAGAAACGGAGGAGGACACGCTCCAAAAACTGAACGCGTATCAGCGTCTGCTGCTGGAATGGAACGGGAAGATGGATCTAACCAGCGTATCCCAGGCGGATACCGCCGCCCGGCATTTCCTGGATTCCCTGCTGCCCCTTGCCGTGCCCGGCCTATTCCCCGAAAACGGGAAAATCATCGACGTGGGCAGCGGCGCGGGCTTTCCCGGCCTGCCCATTGCCATCGCAAGGGGCGATCTTGCGGTAACGCTGCTGGAGGCCCAGGGGAAGCGGTGCCAATTCCTGGAGGCGGTATGCCGGGAAGTGGGACTTAAAAACGTATCGGTTTTGAATGAACGGGCCGAGGTGGCGGGCCGGAGCGAATCGCACCGGGAGGCCTACGATCGGGCGGTAGCCCGGGCGGTGGCTCCGCTGAACCTGTTGTGCGAATATTTGCTGCCCTTCGTGAAGGTAGGCGGCGCGGCGCTGTGCTGGAAGGGGCCGGGGGCGGCCCAGGAAATGGAGGACGGCGAAGCGGCGGCGACTTTTCTGGGCGGGCAGATAGGAGAGAGCCTGGATATGGGCGTTCAGGACAGGCGCCATATCCTGATCCCGATTCAAAAAATCGAAAAAACCCTTCCCCAATATCCCCGCAAAAACGGCATCCCCGCCAAGCGTCCGCTGAAAAGCGGCAAAAAGTGACGGGGAATCACGGGGAATCATACGAAAAATGCAATACGGTTCTTCCTCCTGACGGGATCGGCCCGGCAGGAGGATTTGCTTTCTGCGCAGAAACAAGGCTTCAAGAGCGCGGCGGGCCTTCGGTACGCATCTGGGGGAGGAGGCGTTCCGTCGGAACGCCGCGCTCGGTTTTTTCAGGATTTATTCAGCGCGAAGGAGGATGCCTGATGAGCGTAGTCAGGGATCAAAAGGAGGCGGCAGGCCGCCAGGTATGCTGGCTGCCCATGGACCGCATCAAGCCCAACCCCCGGCAGCCCCGAAAGGAATTTAACGAGCCGGCGCTGATGGAGCTGGCCTCCTCCATCCGGCAGCACGGGCTTTTGCAGCCTATCACCGTCCGAAAACGGGGCAATGATTTTGAGATCATCATGGGGGAAAGGCGATACCGGGCCTGCAAAATGCTGGGCTACACCCACATGGACGCCTTCATCCTGCCCGCCAATGAAGGGGACAGCGCCGTGCTGGCCCTGATCGAAAACCTTCAGAGGGAAAACCTGCATTATTTTGAGGAGGCGGAGGCCTACGCCGACCTGCTGGAAAAGGGCATGACCCAGGAGGCGCTGGCCCGCAGGATCGGCAAAAGCGCGTCGGGGGTCGCGAACAAGCTGAGGCTGCTCAAGCTGGAGCCGGAGCTGAGAAGGCTTTTGTTTGAGGAGGGCCTCACGGAACGCCACGCCCGGGCCCTGCTGGCTTTGCCGGACGGGGCTGCCCGTATGCGAATTGCCCGGCAGGCTGCGTTGCAGCATCTCACCGTCCGGGATACGGAGCTCATGGTGCTGAGAGCTCAGAAGCGCCTGCCCGTGCCGCCGCCCAGCCGGAAGGTGATCTCCATGGTGCACGACCATCGGCTGTACCTGAACGCCATCAAAAGCGTCATCGCCCAGATGCAGGAAACGGGGCTGGAGGCGGATATGGACACCGAGGAGGTCGGCGGATGGCTGGAAATCCGCATCCGCATCAAAAAATAATGCTCCCGTTTAAGGCTGGGAGCAGAAAAAGAGTTCCTTCAGCGCCGCGTAGCGGCTGTCGCCGATGCCGGGCACGTCTTTGATTTCCTCCAGGTAGTGAAAGCCGCCCAGGGCGTCCCGGAAATCGAGGATGGCCTGGGCCAAAGAAGGGCCGATGCCCCTGACCTGCCGGAGCGCCTCCATATCGGCCTGGTTGATATCCGTGCGGGTTTCTGCCTGATCGTGGGATGAAGGCGGAAAACGGCTGGGGACATCCGCCTGAAAAACATAAGGCGCTTGCCGGAAGGAGAAGGCGTACTCCGCGCCCATGCCGCCCATCATAGCCCCCAGGCTCACGGCGCACAAAAGCAAAACCAGGCGCGCCCGGGAAAACGGACGCGCCTTGGACTGTTTTTCTTTCGTACGCATACGGTTCATGTTCAGCGCTCGTTGTAGGGCCGCCAATCCTTGACGGGGATCTGATCCATGGCGGCGGGATAGACGCCCGTTTTTCTGAGCACGAAGCCCAGGTCGCAATGCAGGTTATGGCTGCCGCTGGGCACCACCACGGAAGAAGGCACGGTGACGGTGGTATCGTCACTTTCGGGCAGGATGCTGTTGAGCAGGGGGAAGGAATCGTCCTGCCTGGTGGGCTTCAGTTCCTTATGCATGGTGACCCGCATTTCGTATTCTCCGGGGTACAGATTGGAGATCAGATACCTGCCGTATTCGTCCGTTACGGCGGAGGCTGCCAGCTCGCCGTGCTGATAGAGCTCGATCAGGATACCGGGCATATCCCGTTCGCCCAGGTCCTGCAAGCCGTTTCCGTTTTCATCCAGCCACGCCCGATCGCCCAGCTGGCCCATGGCCCCCATGCCGATATCCATGCCCGTCCTTTCATCGCCCATCGTCACGGCAAAGGGCAGGGAGGCAAAGGAGCCGTCCGGCTGGCTTTGGATGAAGCTTTCTCGCTTCTGGGTATCCTGGCTGCGGGCGAAGAGATACCCCTCCGGCAGCTGCGCGGACAGGGCGTAATCCCCGGGCATCAGGCCGGTAAAGGAGAACGCGCCGCTTTCATCCGTCTCCGCGGCGGCAAGGGCCGCGCCGCTTTCATTCAGCAGCGCCACGGAAATGCCGGATACGTTTTTGTCGCTGCCGTCGAGGTTCCAGATATGGCCTTCCACGGAGGCGTATTGCAGCAGGGGCAGATCATAGGTGCTGCCGGCAGAAGCCTTGGCCTGCACCGTCCATTCCCCGCTTGCCGGGGCGGCGACGCCGACCAGGATCTCGTTATCCTCCAGGGGGAGGGAGAGGGCGTATTCGCCGGGAGGAAGCTGGGCAAAGGCGAAGCGGCCTTCGGTATCGGTGGTTTGGGTAAAGGAAAGATCAAAGGCCCTGAGGTTCACCGTGCGGCTCTCCGCGCCGCTCTCCCCTTCATCCGGGGAGGCGGAGCGGTTTTCATCGTAATACACTCTGCCGGTGAGGGTTACGGGCTGGGCGGCGATGATGTTGGCCCCCAGCAGATTATCGCCCAGTTCAAAGGTGATATCCTTTTGCGCTTCTCCGCTTGCCACCATGGAGAACAGGCCCCCCGGCGCGTAGCCGAAAACCGTGCCCTCCGGCAGCTCTGCCTTCACGGTATATGCCCCGGGGCGCAGCTTGGCGAAGCGGTAGGCGCTGCCCTCCGCGTCCACGGTGATCTGCCTTTCCTGACCGTCGGAAAGGGAGGTCAGGGTCAAAATGACCTGGCCCTCCGTATCAGAGGATACGTCGCCGGACAGGACGGAGGTATAAACGGCGCTCAGGGCCGGCATGTGGATCTGGGAGCCGCTTTCGGTGGTGAAGGCTTCGCTGCCGACAGTATCCTCGTCGGTCATGGGCTGAGTAAAGGCGGCGTTTTCGGGCACTTCGTAGCGCAGGGTATAGGCGCCGGGCAGCACGCCCTTGATGAGGAACGCGCCGCTGTCGTCCGTAATCCCATAGGAAAAATCGGATACGGGTTCGCCGTTTTGAAGCAAAGTGACCTTGACGCCCTTCACGCCTCCGTTTCCGCCCGTCAGCGTCACCATGCCATCCACCGTGCCGGCCCGGAACACCCCGCCGTTGATCTCATTGGCGGTTTCGCCGGGGGTCAGGGAGATCACGCCCGTTTCGCCGAAGGCCGGGGTCTGATTGACGACCCGGCTGCCGGAGGGGGCCTGATCCGCCGCGAAGGGGGAGGCCACATAGGGATCGTTCAAAAGGAAACGCACGGTATAATCCCCGGGCAGAAGGGGATAGAGGGTATAGGCCCCATCCATCGTCTGGGCGGCGGCGGCGACGGCGCCCTCCCCGTCGATGGCCTGCACCGTAAAGCCGGACAGCAGGCCGTACCCCTCCTGATAGAGGCCGGTATTCACCGGGTCTTCAAACAGGAAGCCCCGGATGGCGGCGGCCTGGGTGGCGGCGGCGGTGAGCAGCTTTTCTTCACCGCTGACCAGGGTCAGCGCCGTTTCGCCCTCCCGCTGGGCCCCGGCAAAGGGGAACAGATTGCTTTCATCCTTGGTAAGCAGGAAGCCTTCCGGCAGGGATACGGAAATCAGGGCTTCCCCGCCCCGCAGGGCGGCGAAGCGGGCCCCGCCGTCAAGATCGGTGGTAACGGTATCCACGGTCTTTCCGCCCTGGGACGCGGTGATGACCGCTCCGGGCAAGCCGGGCTCGCCCTCGTCCCAGGCGCCGTTCAAATTGACGTCCTCAAAGATGGAAAGGGCCTGGGATACGGCCTTCATGGCCCCCACCGGAGCCACGGGAGTGGTGACATCCTCCTGAATGGCGACGCCGACGCTGCCCTTGGAGGCGATATCGGACAGCAGGGAATCCCCGGGATAGGTAAAGATCATGCCCTCCGGCAGCTCAAATTCCAGGCGGTAGCTGCCGGGCTGCAAGCCCTCGAAAAGATATTCGCCGTTTTCATTGACGGAGGCTTGCCGCGTCAGATTCAGGGCGTCGGAGCGCAGGGAAACGACGGCGTCGGGAAGCCCCGCTTCCTCTCCGTCCCGGAGGCCGTTATTGTTTTCATCGAACCATACGCTGCCCGTCAGGGAGCCGGTGCGCACCAGCCCGATGCCCAGACTGGCGGTTTTTCGAGGCTCCAGGGTAAAGGGATCGGAATAGCCCGCGAAATCCTCCGTGGGATGGAAGCAGTTATAAAAGGAGCTCACCTTTTCCCCTAAAGGCCCGATCACCAGATGCTCGGGCAGCGCGGCCCGGGCGTAATAGGTGCCGGGAGTCAAAGAGGGGATCACGGCCTCGCCCTGCTTATCGGTGGTGGCGGAGGCGACCACGTATTCCTGGCCCTGGTAGGTATAAACCAATTCCACCCGGACACCACGGATCAGGGGTTCGGTGGACATGCGCCCGCCGTTTAAGTTGGTATCTTCAAAGGCGGTAAAGGATACGCCGCTTTCGGTGCGGACGGTGCCGATGTTGCAGACCGTGGTCTGCCCGTCGGATACGGTGAAATACAAAGAATAGGTGAAGCGCCCGCTGGCGGGGAGAGCGACGCTGTCCTTGCCGTGGTAGGTGAAAGAATAGCCCTTGGGCAATTGCACCCCCAGGCGGTATTCGCCCGCCTCCAGACCGTCAAAGTGAAATTCGCCGGTGCGGGAAGAGGTGGCGTTGCCCGCCACGGGAGGCCGGGCCGCGTCGGATTTCTTCTCCAGGGTGATTTTCACGTCCTCCACGCTGATCTCGCCGCTGTCATACAGGCCGTCCAAGGATCGATCCAGCCATACCACGCCCTGCACCTGTCCGCCTTCCGCCGCGGCGGAGGCAAGGGACAGGGAGATGAACGCCAGGGAAAAAAGCAGTAAGATCAACCCGTATTTTACCAGCCTGCGCATAGAAGGACCTCCGATTTCCTTGCAAAAATGAAGAAAATTTTCCGTATCCCATCATAATCCAAACGGGCGGGATTGTCAATGCGAAGGGATGCATATAAATTGTAAAACCTGAATCAGCCGCACTGCCGGGGCATTCCGCCTGATGCATAAAAAGTAAAAAGATCGAGGGGCTTGTCAGGGGGGGCTTCTCTTTGACTGAGGATGCAATCCCCGCCCGTGCGTCACCAGGCTGCCGTGAGGCTGACCGGCGGACGCTATGCATGTATTTTTTGATAAAAATTTGGAAATATTCTTGTATTTTTGGGGAAATCATGTATAATAAGAAAAAACGGAAAAGGAGCGTTTTACATGGGCAAGTTTTTGATTCGGGAAAAGAACGGTAAATACAGCTTCCGCCTGAAGGCCGGAAACGGCGAAGTGATCGCCACCTCCCAGATGTATAAGAGCCTGAAGACCTGCAAGGAAGGCATCCAGTCCGTAGGCAATAACGCCCCCGTGGCGAACCTGGAGGATCAGACCAAGGAAGGCTTCCAGGTGCAGAAGCACCCCAAATTCGAGGTGTATATGGATAACGCCGGGGAGTTCCGTTTCCGCCTGAAGGCCAAGAACGGGCAGAACATCTGCGCGTCCGAAGGCTACTCCGCCCTCAAGAGCTGCCTGAACGGTATCGAATCCGTGCGGAAAAACGCCCCTGACAGCAAGGTTGAAATGGAGGAGCAATAACCATGAGCGAGAATATCACCAAGTATGTGGAGCAGATCGTATCCAAACTGACGGGCAATAACAGCCTCATCGAACAGTTCAAAAAGAACCCCGCGAAGGTCGTGACCGATCTGCTGGGCATCAAGCTGGATGGCAACATCCTCCAGAGCGTGATCCAGGCCGTGCAGGGCAAACTGAACCTGGAAGGCGTGGCGAAGAACGCGGGCGGGCTGCTTGCGAAAATCAAGAGCTTCTTTACCGGCAAATAAGCGCATGAAAAAACGTCCTTC
>CAJOPV010000051.1 GCA_905236495.1 uncultured Christensenellaceae bacterium | reverse complement strand
CCACGCCGCGGCGGCTGCCGGGGCCACGGGCTGGGTGCGCAACGAAGGGGACGGCTCCGTTACCCTGGAGCTCCAGGGGACGGAGGAGCAGGTGGCGTTCGTCCTTGACGCCCTGAAAAACGGGCGCTTCATTCACATTGAACGGATGGAAAGCATGGATATCCCCCTCCGGGAGGAGCGGGGCTTTGGGGACCGGGAGGACGAGGAGCCATGACGCGCAAGCGGCTGTCCCCCCTCCGTGCGTTTCTGCCGGCAGGATGATTCATTGAAAACAAAGGAGATCGTTTACATATGCCTTTTCTGTCCCGCCTCCGGCGGACGCTGATCGGGGATCGGCGGTTTTACAAAGCGGTGCTGGCGATCATCATTCCCGTGATCGTGCAAAACAGCATCTCCAACTTTGTCAATTTTCTGGATAACCTGATGGTGGGCGCCCTGGGAGACGCCCAGATGAGCGGCGTATCCATCGCCAATCAATTGGTGTTCGTGTTCAACCTGGCGGTATTCGGGGGGTTAGCCGGGCCGGGCATTTTCGGCGCGCAGTTTTACGGCGCGGGGGATATGGAGGGCCTCAGGAACACCTTCCGCATCAAAGCGCTGGAATCGGTGCTGCTGCTGACGGCGGCGGCGGTAGCCTTCCTGGGCTTTGGCAGGGAGCTCATTTCCCTCTTCCTGCAGGGCGACGGCGACCCTGCCCAGGCGGAGCAGATGATGCGGAACGGGCATGATTACCTGATGGTGATTCTGCTGGGCCTGCCCGCCTTCGCCCTCACCCAATGCTACGCCGGCACCCTGCGGGAAATGGGGGAAACCCGGCTTCCCATGGCTGCCAGCGTGGCGGCGGTGCTCACCAACGCGGTATTCAATTATCTGCTGATCTTCGGCAAACTGGGCTTTCCCCGGCTGGAGGTGGTGGGCGCCGCGATGGCGACGGTCATCAGCCGGTATCTGGAGCTGATGATCGTCATGGTTTTCACCCACCGCCATAAGGCCCGCTTCCCGTTCATTCAGGGGGCTTACCGCACGCTGCGGGTGCCCGGGGCGCTGCTGAAAAAGGTGGCGCGGATGGGCGCGCCGCTGCTGCTCAACGAGGTGCTCTGGTCTGTGGGCATGAGCGCCCTCACCGCCGTGTATTCCCTGTGCGGGCTGGCGGTGGTATCCGCTCTGAGCATCACGTTCACCATCTCCAACCTGTTCAACGCCGTCTATATGTCCATGGGCACGGCGGTGGCGGTGATGGTGGGCCAGGCCCTGGGGGCGGGGGACTTTGAAAAGGCCCGGGGCGACGTATGGCGGCTCATCGCTTTCTCGGTGGCTGGCGCCGCCGCCATGGGGCTGCTTTTGATCCTGTTCGCCCCGCTGATTCCCCGGGCATACGGCGGCGTGACCCAGGAGGTGCGCCAGACGGCGACCCGTCTGCTCACCGTCACCGCCTGCGCCATGCCCCTCTACGCCTTTGCCCACTGCACCTATTTTACCCTGCGGTCCGGGGGCAAAACCATCATCACCTTCCTCTTTGACAGCGGCTATACCTGGGCCCTGTCCGTGCCGCTGGCGCTGCTGATGGTGAAGGTGATCCGGGCGGATATCATTGCCGCCTACGCCGCGGTGGAGGCGGCGAACCTGATCAAATGCGTGCTGGGGTATTTCTTCGTTCGCTCCGGCAGATGGATACAGAACCTGACCCGCGTGACCGAATGATTTTGGCAAGGAGGAGAGCTATGGAAACCATTTATCTGGCAGGCGGCTGTTTCTGGGGCGTGCAGAAGTATTTCGATCAGTTTGAAGGCGTCCGGGAAACGGAGGTGGGCTATGCCAACGGCCCGGAGGCGGCCCCCAGCTATCAGGACGTGTGCGCCGGCAGCGGACACGCCGAAACGGTGCGCATCCTGTATGACCCGGAGAAAATCTCCCTGAGCCGGCTGCTGGGCTACTACTTCCTGGTGATCGATCCCCTGTCCGTGAACCGGCAGGGGAACGACCGGGGCGTTCAGTACCGAACAGGCATCTATTATACGGAAGAAAGCCAGCTCAAGGACGTTCAGGCGGCGGTCCGGGCCCAGGAGGAAAAGCTGGGCGCCAAGCTCAAGGTGGAGGTGCAGAGGATGCGCAATTTCTATTCCGCCGAGGCGTATCACCAGAAATACCTGGAGAAAAACCCCGGAGGCTACTGCCATATCCCCAGCGCGTTTTTCTCCCTGAACAAGCAGGAATGACGGAGAGGAAGAACCTCCGCGGCTTATCATATTCGGTTTTTTTCGCATTTTGAGCACGGCTGTTCACGGGTTGGAGGCGTGCAAATACGGCTCGGGAAGCAAAGGCGGAAAACCCGCAAACTGATTTTTTGATGTATTTCCTAAAACAATTTGTCAAGTACATTTTAATATTTTATTCTTATTGCACAAACAAAAGCCCGCAGCCTGAATGTCAGCGGGCTGCGGGTTGTGTTTTGTTTATAAGCAATGGGGCTGTAAATAAAAACACTTCATGTTCGATTTGTATCAGTTTGATCTGCACTGGTAGAAAGACCGGACGGTTCATATGAACCGCCCGGATTTTTCGTGGATGATCTCATATTTCTTCTTCCCAGAACAGGTCGTTCAGGGT
>CAJOPV010000050.1 GCA_905236495.1 uncultured Christensenellaceae bacterium | reverse complement strand
GGTTGACCCTGGTTCCGCCGATAGCCGCCATATGGATTCCCCCTTTCTCAGTCTTTTTCCGCAAACAGCATGCGCGCCACGAAGGAAAATGCGTAAATCAGCGCCAGCAGCCCCACCGACACCGCGGCGGCGTAGCCCATTTCGTAGCGGGTGAAGCCGTAGTCCTCGATGTGGTTGGTCATGAGCTGGGCCGCGTACTGGGGCGTGGGATTGGAGCCCGTCAGCATCACGCCAATGTTGCCCGCCTGGAAGGCGTTCACGATGCTCATCACAGCGCCAAAGAGCATTTGGGGCTTCATGCTGGGGATGGTGATGTAGAATACCTCCTGGAACCGGTTGCGCACGCCGTCGATGGCGGCGGCCTCGTACAGCTCCGGGTTCACGTCCAGCAAGCCCGCCAGCATGGCCAGGAAGCCCACGCCCATGCTGCCCCACAGGGCCACGATGATCACGATGGGCATGATGTAGGTGGTGTTCAGCATCCAAACGATGGGCTCGGTGATGACGCCCAATTGGGTCAGCACATAGTTGGCGATGCCGCTCTGGTTGCCCAGGAATACCACCCGCCACATCACCGTCATGGCCACGCCCAGCGTCATGCTGGGGCTGTAGAGAATCAGCGCCAGGATGGTACGGGGCAGTTTGGTCAATTGGCTCAGGGACCAGGCCAGGAAGAAGGCCAGCATATAGCCCACGGGCCCCACCACCAGGCTAAAGAGGATGGTGTTTGGCAATACGTACTGGAGGAAAATGGTGTCCTGGGTCAGAAGGTTGATGTAGTTGGTCAGGCCCACGAACTGGGGCGTCTGCACAGCGTTGTAGTTGGTGAAGGAAAGGCCGATGGCCATCACGGTGGGCACGATGATGAACACCGTGAACAAAACCAGATAGGGCAGCAGGAAAAGGTAGGGCGTTCTGCGTTTGGTGATCATTGTGCCGCCTCCTTTTTCCGGTTGTATTCGTCGATCAGGTTCTGCACCACCGTGGCGTCCGGCGTGGGGAATTCCCTGAGCATCACGCCGTCCTTCCAGTAACCGAATTCCTCCAGCTTGCGGTAGGTTTCCCGGTTGATGCGCTTGACGGCGGTATCCAGGGCCCGCCGGGCGTCGGTGCCGTCCACCGCCACGGAAATGAAGGCGTTGGAAAGCTCCCGCTCCAGCATATAGGTGCCCAGCACCCAGGGGGCCTCGGTCATCCATTCCATCTGCTCCAGGATGATCTTTTTGTGGGCGGATTTGAGGGGCAGGCTTTCAAAGGCTTCCCGGTTGGCCGTGGGCCAGATATATTCGCTGCCGTAGGTGGATTGCAGCAGGTTCCCGAAGGCGGACTGCACTTCCGCGCTGGACCACCATTTGAGGAAAACCCACGCCTCCTGCGGCATCTCCGTCTGGGACAGGATGGCCATGGTCTCGGCGCCGCCGGTGGTCCACCGCAGCACCTCTCCGTTTTCATCGGGCAGCCCTGGGAACAGGGAAATATCCCACATGCCGTCCAGTTCGGGCGCCGCGTTGAGCAAAAGGTTATAGGTGGCCAGGTCGGCGATGCCGATGGGCAGGGTGCCGTCCCGGAACTGCTGATAGAAGCCGGGGGAAGGCACGTCGGTGGGCATATTGTAGACGGTGAACAGCTCCGTCATTTCCCGGAAGCCCCGCAGGCTTTCCTCGCTGTCCAGGGTAGTATCGCCGATGGTGTCGCCGTAGATGCTGCCGCCGCTTTGCAAAATCAGGGGCAGCGTGCCGGGGAACACCTTCATGCCCACCATGCCCGCCGTGGGGAAGTAATAATTCATGTTGCGCCGCTGCAGTTCGGGCAGGATCATTTTCACCTGCTCCATATTGTCCGGCACGGAAATATTCAGGGCGTTCAAAATATCCTTGCGGTAGAACTGCACCCAGAAATTCACCGTTTCCGGCATGGCGTAGATGCCGTCCCCCAGGGTGTAGGGAATGAAGAGGCCGGAGGAAAACCGCTGGGCGATCTCCGGGAAATCCTCAAACTGGGTCAGATCATACAGCGCGCCGCGGATGTTTAAGTAGCTGGGCACCACGTACTGCAAACTCAGCACCACGTCCGGCGCGGTGCCGGCGGCGTTGGCAAGCACCAGCTTATTGGCGTCGGGCATGATGGACAAATCCACCTCGATCCCCGTTTCGGGGGTGAACATGGAATCCACCATGTTCTGCACGATCTCCAGATACTGGCGGCTGCGGCCCATCCACACCTGCAGATGGCCCTCCTTGCCGGTGCCCACGGCGTAATCCTGGCTGCCAAAGGAGGTAAAGAACCTTTCCACCCCCTTGACCGCCCCGGTCAGGAAGGAAACGCCCTGGGGCAATTCCGCCCCGTCCTGGTAGAAGAAAATGCGGTCGATGGCCAGATCGTTCTGGGCGATGTCCTGCAATTGCTGGGCCAGCATCCGGGCGGCGCTGTTGCTGCCGGTGGACAGTTCGCTGAGCCGCCGGGGCAGATCCTCCGGCTTTTGGGCCAGGCGGCGCAATTGATCCGCCGCCAGGGTGAGGTTGCTGAAGGCGCTGCCGGAGCCGTTGGCGGAATAGACCTTCATCCGCTCCACAGTTTCATCCAGCTGGGCCGCCCAGCCGTTCAAAATCTCCACCAGATCGGGGATGTAGGTGAGCAGCTCATAATCCCGATACCGGTCGGTGGTGACGCCGCCGGTGAGGCGCACCACCTCCAGGCTCAGGCCGTTGATTTCGCTGAGCACCTGATTGATCACCTCATACACCGGCAGCAGCGCTTCGCCGCTCAGGCGCAGGGACAGGGTATGCTCCCCGGCGGAAAGGAAGAAGGTTTGGGCGGCGCCGTCCTGGGTCAGCGCCTGATTGGCGGTAAAGGAGGTGGCGTAATCAAAGCGCACCTGCCGGGCTTCTTCGCTTGGCAGCGCGCCGTCGATCAGCACGTCCGCAAACACCGGGAAATCCGCCTTCACGCTCTGGCGGTAGAAAAAGCCCAGGTGATACCAGCCTTCCTTGTCGGCGGTAAAGCGCCAGGAAACCTCGTCCCCCGCGGCGTCAAAGGACGCGCCGTCCAGGAAATTCATTTTCCGGTGCTCCGTTTCATAGGGCGACAGATTGGGGTCGAATTCCCCCGCCGCCCGGATGCTGGATTTGTTGCGGGAAGCAATCTGCTCCGCCTCGATGACGATCATCTGATCCCCCGCGGCGGCCTGGCCTGCGTAAGCGGCGGGGGCTTCCCGCCCGCGGACGGACAGGTTTTCGACCGTGACGGCGCCCTCCTGCATGTCCATCGTCAGGGTATGCTCCCCGGCGGCAAGTTCAAAAAGGAAGGGGGCATCCGTCCAGCCGGCGCTGTCCTGAATACCGCAGGACAAAAGCACCCGCTGGGCCGCAGGGGTGGTGGCGATTTCATTGCCGTAGCGGTCCAGGGGGAAAACACCGTCGTCCGTCCACAGGCTCTTGAGCTTCACCCGGCGCAGTTCGTAGAAGGGGATTTCCCCGTCCACCGTCACCGTCATTTCGCTGGGCAGGGCGCTCTGTGTTTCCGTATAATAGGAAAACCACAGTTCATACTGCCCGTCCTGCGGAACGGAGAAAACGACGCTTGCCGATTCGCCGGTGGAAAGGGACAGGCCCACGGGATAATCCAGGCTTTCCCCCGCGTACAGGGGCAGGGTATATTCCTTGGCCGCGTCGCTGTAATAAGGCTCCGTCCGGCTGGCAAAGATCATCCATTCGGCCCCCGCGCTCTCCTCCGCCATCCCGGAGGACAGGCAGCACAGGGCCAACAGGACGGCCAAGAATCCGATTCCCGCTTTCTTCATGCCTCATTCCTCCGCATCATTCTTCGTGGGCGGCGTGGGAGCCCCACAGGGCCGCGCCCGTTTTATCCAGCGCCGTGAAGCAGGGCACCCATACGCCCTCCTTGCTGTCCAGCGCCAATGTCATGCATCCGGTGTAGGAAACGCCGTTCAGTTCGCAATGGAATACGCCGTCGGCCCCGCAGGACCAAACGCCTGTCAGATCGCCCCTCACCGTGCCGTCGGCGTTCAGGGTGACAAGCCGGCTCACGTGCTCCGTCTTGTTGATGTCCCGCTCATGGAGGATCACCTTGTACAGCCCCGTCTGCTTTTCCGCGGGCACGGGATCGGGCGTTTCCCCGGCGTAGCGCTGGGGCAGCACCACGGGCCAGCCGTCCTCGTTCATCATCATCTGATGCACCCGCACCTTGAAGCTCTCGCCGCTGCCGGCAAAGCGAGTGTGGAAAATGAGGAAATACCGGCCCGTCTCCGCGTCGTAATAGGCGGAATTGTGGCCGGGAGAGCGGTAGGCCAGGCGGAACTGGTTGGTATCGCTTGGAATGCTTTCAAAGCAATAGCCCCCCAGCAGCTTCACCCCGTAGCCCTCGTAATCCGGATCGTTGAAGAAGGTGCCCGGCCGCCCGCCGCACTGGATCATCTGCTGGCCCAGGGCGTCCTCATAGGGCCCGTCGGGGTTGCGGCTGCGGCACACCCGAACGTTGTAGCCGTCGTCGGCGTTCAAGCCGCCGAAGGAGAGGAAGAGATAGTAATAATCCGTGTCCGGGCTGTACAGGACGTAAGGCCCTTCGATGCGGGCGTGGTTTTTGCCTAGCAGCTTTTTGCCGTATCCCTGATTTTCCAGGGGAAAGCCGGTATCCGGGTTCATTTCCAGGATGTAGACGCCGCCGGAATAGCTGCCGTACACCATCCATAGTCTGCCTTCCTTGTCAAAGAAAACGCAGGGGTCCACCACGTTTGGCAGGTTATTTGCGTCATAGCCCGCGTAACCGCTCTTTAAGAACACCCCCAAGTTTTCGTAGGGCCCCTCCGGGCTGTCGCTGACCGCCACGCCCAGCATGCTCAGCGGGCTGTCCCCCTTGCAGGTGCAGTAATACAGGTAATACCTGCCGTCGCTGAGCTTCTGCACGTCCGGGGCCCAGAAGGTGGTGGTTTTGGCGTACTGCAGCGCTTCCTTCATTTGCTCCTGCACGTTTTCCACCAGCGTGCAGCCGCTGCCCGCGTCGCGGGAGATCATGGTCCACTGGATCAGATCGGCGCTTTTGGCGGCGGTCATGTGGCTGCCGAAAATGTAATACGTGCCGTCGTCGGCGCGGATCACCGACGGATCGTGCACCGATACGTCCTTAAATTTGGGCACGGGCATCTCCCCGCTTTCCGCCAGCGCGCCGCCCGTCAGGCACAGCAGCGCCAGCAAAACCAACCACAATCGTTTCATGCGCAACCCTCGATCCCTTATGCTTTCACCAGCCGAATCACGTTCCAGGACAGGGCGGGCAGCTTCACGTTCATCCGTCCCCCCTCCGCCTTGGGGGCGCGGGCCCGGCCGGGCTTAACCTCGTCGGGGTTTGCTTCGGTGTTGACGGCCTTTACGTCGTCGTGGTGCAAAACGATGTGCTCCACAACCTTCATATCGCCAAAGGCGCGAAGATCGCAGGCGAGGGTCACGTCCTCGTTCATATCCCGGTTCACCGCGAAGATGGTCAAATCGCCGTCGTCGGACAGGGTGGCCGCGGCGTCCGCCAGGGGCACCTTTTCATAGTCCCGGCAATCGTAAGCCGGGGAGGAAACGAGGGGCCGCAGGGCGGTGCCCCGGCCAAAACGGCTGGCGTGCATCAAGGGATAGAAAATGGTCTGGGCCCAGCAGCCCCCGCCGGTGCGGGTCATGATGGGGGCGATGACGTTGACCAGCTGGGCCAGGCAGGCCACCTTCACCCGGTCGGCGTTTTTGAGGAAGGTGATGAGGATGGCGCCGATCAAAAGCGCGTCCTCAAAATTGTATACGTCCTCCAGCAGCGGCAGGGCCCTGCCCCATTTGTCGGCCTTGAGCACTTCCTTGTCCTGCTGGTTGGAATGATACCACACGTTCCATTCGTCGAAGGACAGATTCAATTTCTTTTTGCTGTGCTTTTTGCCGCCCACCGCATCGCAGATGGCGACCACTTCTTTAATGAAGGCGTCCAGATCCATGCTGCGGGCCAGGAAGCCGGGCGTGTCGCCGGTGGGATTGCCGTAGTAGCGGTGGAGGGACACGTAATCCACGTTGTCGTAGCACGCATCCAGCACCTCGTATTCCCAGGCGCCGAAGGTGGGCATATCATGGGCGCAGCTGCCGCAGGCCACC
>CAJOPV010000049.1 GCA_905236495.1 uncultured Christensenellaceae bacterium | reverse complement strand
GCATGCGGCCGTGGCGGAATCGGCATACGCGCACGTTTGAGGGGCGTGTTCTGAAAGGAGTACGAGTTCAAGTCTCGTCGGCCGCACCAGCAAAGCGCCGGGATCGAAAGGTTCCGGCGCTTTTCCTTTCCGAGCCGGTCGGATATCAAGCAAGAGAGGTCATCGCCATGAAGATCGCCAAGAAGGATGCCCTGGCCTGGTTCCAGTTTTTCGCAGAGCTGCCCGAGGAGGAAGAGATCCTTCCCCGGCAAATGGAGATCGCCCTGTCCGCCTTTTACCAGATCGAGCGGGCGGTCAGCGCCCGGCACGAAGCGCTTTTGAAGGAAATCCCCGGGCTCAAGACCCTGGCGGGGCGCACCTGGTACGTGGGGGACGACGCCCGCTTCCCCGGGGGCTGCCGGTCCTGCCTGCTCGGCACGGGGCTGTCCGCCGTGCGGAAAACCAACCGCTGCGACGCGAAATGCCCCTTCTGCTACGATTACGGCGCGCTGGACGCCCAGCCGCCAGTAGGCGAAGGCATGTGGGAGATCGGCGGCACCAAGTTTTACGAGGAGGATATCCCCCTGCTGCTTTCCACCTGCAAGAAGCCCACAGGCATCTCCTATGTGTATCTGGAGCCCTTCATGGAGATCGAAAAATATTACGGCGTGGTGAGGCTGTTCCATGAGGCGGGCATCCATCAGCACCTTTATACCAACGGCATCCACTGCACCGGGGAAAACCTGAAGGCCCTGGCGGACGCGGGGCTGGACGAGCTGCGCTTCAACCTGGGGGCCACCGGCTGCGCTGATCGGGTCATCGAAAACATGCGCGTCGCCCGGGGGCTCTTCCCTCAGGTGGGCATCGAAACCCCCATGACCCCCGGCTTTTACGAAGCTTTCCTGCAAAAAAAGCAGAAGATCTTTGATACAGGCATCGATTTTATCAACTGCGCCGAGCTGCATCTGAACGAAAACAACATCGGTAACTACGCCGGGGAAAACCTGTACCTGTGCCGCCAGGGCTATATCTCCCCCATCTGGAGCCGGGAGCTGACGCTGCAATTCATGGCCCGGGCCGGAAAGGAGCATTGGCCCCTGCTGGTGCACGATTGCTCCAACCGCACCAAGTTCGCCCGGGACCTGCATCTGAAGGCTGCGGAAGGGGGCTGGTTCGGGCAAAGCGCCTGGGGCTGCGAGTTTGCCCGCCTCCCCTTCGCGTATTTCCTCCCCGTCCTGCAGGATGATTCCTTTCCCTTTCTGGAGGAAGAGCCCCTGCCCAAAGGCTACGGCTTCACCGACATCGTATTATAAACTCTCCGCTCCCATTTGGGCAAAAGAATACCCCTCCCGGCCTGCATGCTCAAGGAGGGGGCGCCCCGCTTTTCCGTCTTTATTTTCTTTCTTTCCAACCCACAATCGCCCCGCAGAGGCCGCTGGCGCGGAAGGAAACCTCCCGGAAGCCGGCCTCCTGCATCAGGCGCATCTGTTCCCGGCGCGTATAATTCCCTTCGCCTTTGGGAGAAAACAGCGGCGCAGCCAGCACGAACTGGCCTCCCGCCTTCAGCACCCGATGGGCCTCCCCCACCACCCGCCGGGCGTCGCCCCGGAGACCGGCGGACAGCATCACGATATCAAAGGTATCATCCCGCCAGGGAATATCCTCCAGCCGGGCGGCGATCACGTCCGCGTCCGGCAGGCCCTCCCGGGCTTCCCGGGCGGCCTCGGGGGATTCGCTCATGCCGCACAGGGTGAGGCGGTATTGATCGTTCAGCCGCCGCAGCAGCGCACCGCTGCCGCAGCTCATATCCAGTATCTTATCGTGCTCCTCAATGGCGGCCCAGCCGGCACAGGCCCGCATCGCCGCCGTCAAACGCTGATCCGCACCCAGCGCCGGAAAAATACGGCCCTGGGCCAGGGTCTTCGTCAGCATCCTCATCACTCCCCACGGGGCCGCTTTCCCATGCATTCGCCGCCCCTCCGGGTCATTATAACACATCATTTCATAAATTGCACGCATTTTCTTAATATTTTTTTAACTTTTTACAAATCTTTTTGAAATATTTTATTGCAGACACCCGCCCATGATCCCTCCATGAATAGAAGAAAACATCTTGCCGTCCGCGCCGCTTTGCGCTATACTGTACCCACGGTAATCTTCAGATCTAAAGGAGGGCGATTCTTATGGATAAAATCAAAGAAATGCTGGCAAACGCCGGCGGCAGCATCGTGCTGGCGATCGCGGTTGCGGCGATAGGATTCCTGCTGATCAAATACCTGATGAAGCTGCTTCACAAGCTCAAGGGCTTTGAAAAGCTGGATCAGACCACGGCCCGGTTCATCCTCAACGGCATCAAGTGGCTGCTGTACGTCATGCTGATCATCGCCATCATCAGCATCCTGGGCGTCCCCATGGCGCAGGTGATCGCGGTGCTGGCTTCCGCCGGGGTGGCGGTGGGCCTGGCCCTGCAGGGCGCGCTGAGCAACCTGGCGGGCGGCATCCTGCTGATGATCATGCGGCCCTTCAACGTGGGCGATTATGTGGATGCGGCGGGGGCCAGCGGCGTGGTGCAGTCCATCAACCTTTTCTACACCGTGCTCCTGACGCTGGATAACAAGCGCGTCACCGTGCCCAACGGAAGCCTGATGAACACCAACGTGGTGGATTACACCGCCGAGCCCCTCCGCCGGGTGGATCTGTTATTCTCCTGCGCCAAGAGCGAAAAGCCCGCGGAAATCCGGCAGTGCATTCTGGACGCGGTGGCCGGCAGCAGGTACGCCATTCAGGAGCCCGCGCCCTTCGCCCAGGTCAGCGGCGGCACCAACGAGGCCATGGAGTTTACCGTGCGGGTCTGGTGCAAGACGGAGGATTATTGGGATTTATATTTCGAGCTGAACCAGAGCATCGTGGAAGCCTTCGCCGCCAAGGGCGTGAAAGCCCCGGCGCTGCGCGTGCTGAACGACAAGGATTAAAAAACGGGGCGTTCAAGCCCCGTTCAGAGCATCCATAACCCCCGGGATAGCTCGAAAGAGCCCTTTCGACTTTCATCCGCAGGACCGGGTCTCCCGGTCCGAGGAGCAGTCAGGATGACTGCTTCCGATATCCATTTGCGACCGT
>CAJOPV010000048.1 GCA_905236495.1 uncultured Christensenellaceae bacterium | reverse complement strand
GCCCCGGCCCACCGCCGCGCCTACCCCCCGGCCCACCGCCGCGCCTACGGCTGTTCCCTATTATCCCACCCAGGTCCCCTACGTGCTGCCTACCGTGGTGCCGACGCCCGTGCCTTATTATCCCACCCAGGCGCCTTACGTATATCCCACCCAGGCGCCCTATGTATATCCCACCCGGGCGCCTTACGTGTTCCCCACCGTGGTGCCCACCCGGGCGCCTTACGTGGCGCCTACCGCCGTCCCCTACGTGTATCCCACCGCTACGCCCCGGCCCCAGGCCGTCAACACCTATTACCACGATCAGGTGAAGGGCACCTGGTTCCCCGCCAGCCAGACCATCGCCGTTTCCGGCGCCTGGCCCGTGTATGCGGGCCCCGGCAATTACTATTACCGGGCCGCCAACGGGGCCGCCTCCCTGGGCGGCGGGGGCTGCGTGCTTTATGGCGTGGAGAACGGCTGGGCGCTGGTGGGCTACGGCCTCACCGGCGGGGGCTACCGCATCGGCTATATCTCCGCATCCGCGCTGCCCCAGCAGGGCCTGAGCATCCCCTATCTGGATCTTCGGTACAAGACCGGCAAGGTCACCGCGGCCTCCAACCTCACCGACGATATCGTGCTGTATTACAGCACCGTCGCCGCCATCCCCGCCAACACCCACGTGCTGTTCCTGGGCTATATCAACGACGCCGGGGGCAACACCTGGGCCTTCATCGAGGTGCTGATGAACAACACCCTCTACCGGGGCTTCATCCCGGCGGCAAACCTGCAGATCTGATACCGGCCCGGATCGCGCCCGGAGGCTTTGGCCTCCGGGCTTTTTCATGGAAGATACACAGCGTCCAAAGGCTCTCCGCCCCGGTACAGCGTTTGCCCGGAAAGCATCCGCACCTCCCCCTGCCAGCTGTCGCACACGATGGCCCCGCCCCGGCAAAGGCGCAGCCTCGCGGGATAGGCGCAGCGCCACCGGCCCACGGCCTTCCCATCCTGCCGCACCTTTATCACGCCCTCCCGGCACCCCACCAGGCATTTCCCGTCCGCCAGGGCGCACAGGGAGGCGGGGGGCTGGGGATCCAGGAAGATTTCCTCCCACACCCCCCGCAGGCTGAGACGAAGGAGCCTTGCCTTCAATTCCTCCTCCCCAGCGGCGCACAGGGCATACAGCCCCCGGGGCTGAAAGCACGCCCCGCATACCGTGCCCGGCAGGCGGAACCGGGCCGCCCGGCGCATTTCTCCGTCCAGCAGCAGGATTTCCCCGGCGGCGCCTCCCGCCACCGCCAGCCATTCCCCGCCGGGGCACAGATCCCGGGGATAGGCCCCCGCCGGGGCGGCGTACAGCATTTCCCCCGTTTCCGGGTCGTAGGCGGTTACGCAGTCCGCCTCCGTGGAAAGGGCGCATACCATGCCCCGGAAGAGGCACAGGACGCACACCCCCGGGGGCACGGGAAAATCGAACAGCTCCTCCCCCGTATCCCCCCGGCAGCACAGGCACCGCCCCGCCCCGGCGCAATACACCCTGCCCATCCCCGCGCACAGGGCGTACCCCGGGGGCCCCACCCGGGCAAAGCCCTCCTGTGTCTTCCGCATCAATCCCCTCTCCCCGTCCGCCACCCACAGCGCCATGCCCATCCCCTCCCTTTTGCCAGCATATGCCGCGGCGCTGAAGCGTGTTTATCTCCCCCTTGCGCAATCCCGAAAAAACGGCTATAATAGGCACAGAAAACACATTTTTACAAAAAGGAGCGGTTGCAATGGCCTATCGGGACGAATACAAAAAATGGCTTACCATGTTTGCCAACGACCGGGACACCGTGGCGGAGCTGGAAAGCATCGCCGGGGATGAGAAGGAAATAGAGGATCGCTTTTATACCGAGCTGGCCTTCGGCACGGCAGGCCTGCGGGGCGTGCTGGGCATGGGCACCAATCGGATGAACGTGTATAACGTCCGCCGGGCCACCACCGGCCTGGCGAAATACCTGATCGCCCAGGGCGTGCAGGCCCAGGGCGTCGCCGTGGCCTATGACAGCCGCATCAAGAGCGACGTATTCGCCAAAGAGACGGCCCTGACCCTGGCCGCCAACGGCGTGAAGGCGTACCTCTTCGATGCCCTGCGCCCCGTGCCGGTGCTTTCCTACGCCGTGCGGCACCTGGGTGCCGCCGCCGGCGTCGTCATCACCGCCAGCCACAACCCGCCCCAGTACAACGGCTACAAGGTCTATGCCGCCGACGGCGCTCAGCTTGGCCCCGAGGCCGCCGACGCCGTGACGGGCTATATCCGCGCCCTGCAATATACCGACTGCGTACCCATGAATGAAAAGGAGGCCCTGGATAAGGGCTTGCTTCAGATCATCGGCAACAAAGAGGTGGATGACGATTACATCGCCATGATCAAGACCCTTTCCCCCCGGCCCGAGCTGCTGGCGGCGAAAGGCAAAGAGCTGAACATCGTCTATACGCCCCTCCACGGCAGCGGCAACGTGCCGGTGCAGCGGCTGCTGCGGGAGCTGGGCGTGCATTACACCGTGGTGCCGGAGCAGGAAGCCCCCGACGGGCGTTTCCCCACCGTGAAGGCCCCCAACCCCGAGGACCCCAACGCCTTCTCTCTGGCGATTCCCCTGGCAAAGCAGGTAGGTGCCACTGTGGCCTTCGGCACCGACCCGGACTGCGACCGGCTGGGCGCAGCCGTGCAGGATGGAAACGGCGAATGGCACACCCTCACCGGCAACCAGATCGCCTGCCTGATGCTGGATCATATCTTAAGCAGCAAAAAGGCCGCCGGCACGCTGCCGAATAACGGCGCGGTGGTAAAGTCCGTCGTCAGCACCGAATTGGCCCGGGCCATCTGCGCCGATTACGGCGTGGCGCTCTGCGAGGTGCTCACCGGCTTTAAGTTCATCGGCGAAAAAATTCAGCAGTTCCAGGAGACGGGCAGCCATACCTTCCTCTTCGGCTTTGAGGAATCCTTCGGCTACCTGTCCGGCACCCAGGTGCGGGATAAGGACGGCGTGAACGCCTCCCTGCTTTTGTGCGAGGCCGCCGTGGCCTGCATGGACCGGGGCGAAACCCTCTACGACGCCCTCCAGCGCCTGTATAAGAAGTACGGCTACTTTAAGGAAAAGAGCATTTCCGTCACCCTCCCCGGCAAGGACGGCGTCGCCAAGATCGCGTCCATCATGTCCGCCATCCGGGAGAATCCTCCCCAGGCCGTGGCGGGCCTCCAGGTCCTGGCGGTCCGGGATTTCAAAACAGGCCTCCGCAAAACCGCCGACGGCAAGGAAAAGGCCCTGGACTTCCCCAGGTCCAACGTGCTGTACTATGAGATCGAGGGCGGCAACTGGCTCTGCATCCGCCCCAGCGGCACCGAGCCAAAGATCAAGCTCTACGTCGCCGCCCGGGCCGACACCCAGCCCGCCGTCGATCAATTGAACGACAAAATGGCTGCCGAAGCGCAGGAGTGGCTCAAGTAACGGAAGAGAACGAATTGATGCGGGGGAGAGGTTCTTTGGAGCCCAAAGAACCCCTCCCCCGCGCCCTCTCCAAGAAAAGCAGATTGGATAATGGGCTTATTTCAAAAAGCAACCATAAATGCAAATACTGATGATATAGAAAAGCAATATTAAAAGACGAATAAAATAATAAAACCCTCCGGCCTGCTTTCTCCGGGAGGGGGCACGGGGGAGGGGCACTCTTTGGCTCCAAAGAGTGCCCCTTCCCCGCTTTTTGCTTCTGATTTCGTTTACTTCGTTTCCTTCGCTTTCGCGATCTTCACGATCCGGCTGGTGCCCAGGCGGGAAGCGCCCAGAGAAAGGAACTTTTCCGCGTCCTCCAGGGAGGCGATGCCCCCGGCGGCCTTCATTTTGACGCCGGGGCCGATGTGTTCAGCGAACAATTCGATATCGGCGAAGGTGGCCCCGGCAGTGGAAAAGCCGGTGGAGGTCTTGATATAGTCCGCGCCGGAATCGGTGACGATGCGGCACATGCGGATTTTTTCATCCTCGGTGAGCAGGCAGGTTTCGATAATGACTTTCAGGATCTTCCCTTCGCAGGCGGCGCGGACGGCCTTGATCTCCTCCAGGACGTATTCATCCTCCTCGGCCTTGAGCATGCCGATATTGATAACCATATCGATTTCATCGGCGCCTTTTTGAATGGCGTCTTCGGTTTCAAATACCTTGGCTTCCGTCGTCATATTCCCGTTGGGGAAGCCGATGACGGTGCAGATTTTGAGCCTTTCTCCAACATAGCTCTTGGCCTTTTTCACATAGCAGGGCGGGATGCACACGGAGGCGGTATGATACTTCATCCCATCGTCGCACAGGGCGCGAATCTGGTCCCAGGTGGCGGTCTGGGCAAGCAGGGTATGATCGCAGGCGCTTAAAATGGCTGACAAATCCATGGTCGTTTCCTCCCGTATCTTTTTCTGCTTCCATTATAGCCTCCGCCGGCAAAAAACGCAAGTCGCCCCGCCCCGGGCGGTTGACAAATCGGCACGGGGAATTTACAATAATAGGCGGTAAAAAATCATTTTTCCTGAAGGAGTGACGAATGAAGGATTTTCCCCTGATCCGCTCGGTGCGGAGCGCCGTGCTGTCGGTTTTATTGATAGCGGGGCCGATTTTGCTTTTTGCTTTCTCTCCCCTGATGGGGCTGTACGCCGGGATGGCGGTGCTGTTTTTGCTGCCCACGCTCACGTGCATATCCGGCCTGGTGGGCGGCATGGCGCCCTTTTTGCTGAACGCCGGTGCCGGGCTGTTTGCCATGGCGCATCTCTTCGGCGGTGCGGGGCTTTCGCTTGCCGCCCTGTATCTTTTGCCCATCCTGGCGGCCTTCCTGTGCGTGATCGCGTTCAGGGCGCCCTTCCGGAAGGTCTGCGCCGTGATGGTGGGCGTGCACGTGCTTTCCCTTGCGGCGGTGTATGCGGTGCTGCGGAGCCTGGCGGGGGGCGATCTGTACGCCGCCGCGGGCCAGGCCGCCATGGACGCCCTGAGATCCAGCGAGCTGGGCGATTCCCTCTTATATCAGCTGTATTCTATGGGCCTGATCGGCCTGCGGGGCGAGCTTGCCGAAAACGCCCTGCAATTGACGCTGGGGGGCTACGCCCTCTCCAGCCAGGCCCGGGAAGACCTGCTCCTATCCGTCAACACCCTGGTTTCCTCCACGCTGGTGACGCTGGTGCCCAACGTGATCGTGACGCAAAGCATCCTGGGTGGGGTGATGTGCCTGCTTTTGCCCCTTCGCTTCGGGTTCCTGGCGGAAGAAAAGCGGGCGTTCCTCTCCCGGGCGGACGCCGACGCGCCCCAGGGGAAGATCAATTTCCCCGACCTGGGCATGCCGCCCTTTTCCGCCTGGCATCTGCCCCGGGGCATCGGCTGGCAGGTGGGCGCGGCGCTGATCGCCGGGTATCTGCTTCGGATGAGCGCCGCTCCGGCGGCTGCCGTGGCGGGATCGGTGCTCCACGCCGGGGCCTCGGCGGTCTTTATGATCCAGGGGGCGGCGCTTGTCAATTTCCTGCAAAAAAGCCGGGGCACCCGCCGGGTCTGGCGGGTGGTGACGCCCATTGTGCTCATGCTGCTTTCGGTGCTTATGATGATCGGCGTGGTGGATCAAATGGTAAACATCCGGGGCCTGCGCAAGCCCCGTGAACCAAAGGAGGGCATATAAAATGAAGGTGATCTTACTGGAGGACGTAAAGAACGTCGGCAAAAAGCAGGAGATCGTCAACGTCAGCGACGGCTACGCCCGCAATTTCCTTTTCCCCAAAAGGCTGGCGATGGAGGCTACGCCCGGCGCCGCCAAAGAGGTGGAGCGCAAGCAGGCCGCCCAGCGCGCCCGGGAGACCGAGCGCCGCCTGGCTGCCGAGAAAAAGGCGGGCTCCCTTCGGGGCAAGGTCATCAACGTGGTGGCCAAGTGCGGCGCTCAGGGCCGGCTGTACGGTTCCGTCACCGGGGCGGAAATCGCCGAGGCCCTAAAAAACCAGCACGGGGTGGAGATCGACAAACGGAAGATCGACCTGGCGGAGCCCATCCGCACGGTGGGCGAAACGGAGGTCGTGGTGAAGCTGTACCCCGAAATTTCCGCGAAAATGACCGTGCGCGTCACCGGCAGCGAGGCATAAAATGGACGCGCCCGCTTCCTTTTCCCCCATCCCGCCCCACAGCACCGAAGCGGAACGCTCGGTGCTGGGCGCCATGCTGCAAAGCGGCAGCGCGGTATCCGCCGCGGTGGAAACGCTGACGGCGGAGGATTTTTACGTGCCCGCCCATCGGGAAATCTTCGATGCCGCCCGGGCGGTTTCGGACCGGCACAGCGCGGTGGACCTGGTTACCATGGACGCGGAGCTAAGCCGCCGGGGCACCTTGCCCGGGGTGGGCGGCATCGAATACCTGATCGACCTGACCCAGTTCGTGCCCACCGCCGCCAACGTGAAGGATTACATCCGCATCGTGGCGGAAAAATCCACCCTGCGGCGGCTCATCGGCGCCTCGGGAGAGATTTCCCAGGCCGCCTACGCCCAGGAGCAGGAATTGCCGGAGGTGCTCTCCCTGGCGGAAAAGAAGGTTTTCGATATCGTGATGCGCCGGGACGGCGCGGAAAACCTGATGCACATTAAGGACGTGCTGGCCCTGACCTACGCCCAGATGGAGGAGCTGGCCCGCCTCAAGGGGGGCATATCCGGGGTGCCCACCGGCTTTTACGGGCTGGACAGCCTGCTCACCGGCCTCCACGGCGGCGAACTGATCCTGGTGGGGGCCCGGCCCTCCATGGGCAAAACTACCTTTGCTATTAACATGGCCACCCACGCGGCCCGCAAGGGCAAGAAGGTGGCGATCTTTTCCCTGGAAATGCCCCGGGAGCAGATCGCCATGCGCATCCTGTGCGCCGATGCCCGGATCAATATGCAGTCCGTCCGCAAAGGGATGCTGCGGGACGAGGACTGGGTGAAGCTGGCCCGGGCCCTGGCCCCCCTGGCCCAAAGCGAGATGTACATCGACGATACCTCCGGCCTGACCCCGGGGCAATTGCGCTCCCGGTGCCGGCGGCTCATGATGGATCACGGGCTGGACCTGATCGTGATGGATTACCTGCAGCTCATGGGCAGCGACACCCGGGCGGAAAGCCGCCAGGTGGAGGTGAGCCAGATCAGCAGGAGCCTGAAGGCCATCGCCCAGGAGCTGAAGGTGCCCCTGGTTGCCTGCGCCCAGCTTTCCCGGGCCAACGAAAAGCGCGGGGCGGGCAGCCTGCGCCCCATGCTCAGCGACCTGAGGGATTCCGGCTCTATCGAGCAGGACGCGGACGTGGTCATGTTCCTGCACCGGGAGGCCTACTACAAGCGCAACGAGCCCGACGCCCAGCCGGATAACATTGCCGAGGTCATCGTCGCCAAGCAGCGCAACGGCCCCCTGGGCACGGTGAAGCTGGCCTTCCTGGGCGAATATACCCTGTTTGATAATTTAGCGGCGGATCTATAACGCGCATACCATACAGCCTTCCCGATCGCGGAAAGCTCAGCGCATCGACAAAGTCGATGCGCTGCCATCGAAAGTCTGCAGACAGACTTTCGATGGATTGCATCAATTTGCTGTAAAATGGCGTTTCCGGGCATGTTTGCCCGGAAACGCTCATTTTACGGTCGCAAATTGATATCGGAAGCAGT
>CAJOPV010000047.1 GCA_905236495.1 uncultured Christensenellaceae bacterium | reverse complement strand
TTTGCGACCGTAAAATGAGCGTTTCCGGGCAAACATGCCCGGAAACGCCATTTTACAGCAAATGGATGCAATCCATCGAAAGTCTGTCTGCTGACTTTCGATGGCTTCGTATCTCCGTTTATACGTTGAACCTGAACAGCGTCACGTCCCCGTCCTGCATGACGTAATCCTTGCCTTCGGAGCGGACCAGGCCCCGTTCTTTGCAGGCGGTCATGGAGCCCAGTTCCTTCAGCGTCTCGAAGGGCACGATCTCGGCCCGGATGAAGCCCCGCTCAAAATCGGTATGGATTTTTCCGGCGGCCTGGGGGGCCTTGGTGCCCCGCACGATGGTCCAGGCCCGGCACTCATCCTCCCCGGCGGTGAGAAAGGAAATGAGGCCCAGCAGGTGATAGCACTTGCGGATCAGCCGATCCAGCCCGCTTTGCCCGATATTCAGCTCCTGAAGGAATTCCTCCTTCTCCTCCGGCTCCATCTGGGCGATCTCTTCCTCGATCCGGGCGGAGATCACCAGCACCTCCGCGTTTTCCCTGGCGGCGATTTGCTTCACCTTTCGGACAAATTCGATGCTGTCCTCGTCGTCGGATACCTGATCCTCGGCGATGTTGGCGGCATAGATCACGGGCTTGGCGGTGAGGAGGAACCAGCCCCGCACGATATCCTTTTCCTCATCGGTGAGGGGGCAGGTGCGGGCGGGGCTGCCGGCCTCCAGGTGCTTGAGCACCCGGGCTGCCAGATCGGCCTCCTCGCCGTATTTCTTTTCGCCGGTCTTGATGAGCTTCCGGGCTTTATCCTCCCGCTTGCTCACCGTTTCCATATCGGCGAAGATCAGCTCCAGGTTGATGGTTTCGATATCCCGGGCGGGGTCCACGCTGCCATCCACGTGGATGATGTTTTCATCCTCAAAGCAGCGCACCACGTGGACGATAGCCTCGCACTCCCGGATATGGGAGAGGAACTTATTGCCCAAGCCCTCGCCCTTGCTGGCCCCCTTCACCAGGCCGGCGATATCCACAAATTCCACGGTGGCGGGGGTCACCTTTTTGGGGTGATACATGTTCGCCAGGTGGGTGAGCCTCGCATCCGGCACCGGCACGACGCCGGCGTTGGGCTCGATGGTGCAGAACGGGTAATTGGCGGCCTGGGCGCCAGCCCCGGTGATGGCGTTGAATAAGGTGCTCTTTCCTACGTTAGGCAGTCCGACCACGCCCAATTTCATGGCATTTAATCCCCTTTGCTTGCGTTTGCCGCCTTTCCCGACGGCGCTTTCATTATACGCCAAGGAACCGGGGATTGCAAGAAAATATGCTCAAACGATCAAGACGGGGGATGAAAACCGTGCTATACTGTATCTGCGATCGCAAAGGAGCATTGGTTCGGGAAAGGAGGGCGGCAGGGTGAAAAACCTGTTTCTCCTCAATGACGCTTTGAACTTCATCGAGGATCATCTGAAGGAAGATTTTTCACAGGCGGATATCGCGGCGCATTGCTGCTGTTCCCTGAGCAGCCTGCAAAAGCTGTTCAGCTACTCCTTCCACATCGGCGTTGCGGATTACGTGACCCGGCGGCGGCTCACCTGCTGCGCCCGGGAGCTGGTGCAGAGCGACAAAAGTATTCTGGACCTGGCCCTGGATTGGGGCTACGGCTCCCCGGAGGCGCTGACCAGGGCCTTCGCCCGGTTCTGGGGCGAGCCCCCCGCCGCTTTCCGGAAAAACAGGAAATTCACAGCTATGTTTCCCAAATTTGAAAGCATCGATGAAAAGACAGGAGGAAGAATCATGCGCAAATATGACGTTACGGAATTGTATGACGTTTTGTCCCGGGCCCGGGGCACCTATATGCTGGCCTTCGATATCCAGGGGCTGCTGCCCATCAACGAGATTTCCCGCAAGGCGGGGGATATCGCCATCCGGGAATCCCTGCGGCGGATCGAGGACGCGGCGGGGGAGGAGATGCTTTTCTTCCGCATCGGCGGGGATGAATTCGCCCTGGCTACCAATCTGACGGATGAAAAAGCGGTGGATGAATTGGCCCAAAAAGTGACGGGCCGCAATGGCGAGCCCATCGAATGGGAAGGGCAAAAGATCCCGCTTTCGCTGTATGCCGCAAAACTGAAGATCGAGGACAGGTCTATCCGTTACAGCGAACTGTATTCAACAATCGACAGCGCCCTGCAAAACGCAAAATACTAAGGTGCAGCCGATATGATCGGTTTTTCTTTCCGCCCCGTTCACGGGGCGGTTTTTTCTTCCCTTTTCCGCCTTGTCAAACGCGGATTCATCCTGTATAATAACGGGTGGAAAACATATGATTGATAAGGGAGATGCATTGCCATGAAAATTTTGATCGTCAACGCCGGGTCCTCTTCGCTGAAGTATCAGCTGATCGATATGGAAAATGAAGCCACCCTGGCGAAGGGTCTGGTGGAGCGCATCGGCATGGGCGGCGACGGTCACGCCAATATGAAGGTGGATGACCGGGTGGTCTGCGACGTGGTGGAGCCCATCGAGGATCACGTGAAGGCCTGCCACCTGATGCTGGGCTTCCTGACCGACCCGGAAAAGGGCGTTGTCAAGGATATGAAGGAGATCGGGGCTGTGGGCCACCGCGTCCTGCACGGGGGCAGCAAGTTCACCGAATCCGTCGTCATCAACGATACCGTGATGGACGCCATCGCGGAAAACATCCCCCTGGGCCCGTTGCATAACCCCGCCAACCTGATGGGCATTAAGGCCTGCCAGGAGGTCATGCCCGGCACGCCCATGGTGGCGGTGTTCGATACCGCCTTCCACCAGACCATGCCGCCCAAGGCCTATATGTACGGCGTGCCTTACGATTACTATGAACGGCTCCATGTGCGGCGCTACGGCTTCCATGGCACCAGCCACCGCTTCGTCAGCCGCCACGCGGCGGAATTCATGGGCAAAAAGCCCGAGGATGTGCGCATGATCACCTGCCATCTGGGCAACGGCTCCTCCCTGGCGGCGGTGGCCTATGGCAAGTGCGTGGATACCTCCATGGGCATCACGCCGTTGGAGGGCATGATCATGGGCACCCGCAGCGGCGTCATGGACCCCGCCGTGGTGCAGTACATTTGCAACAGCGATCATATTTCCGTGGACGAAATGCTGAATATCTGCAATAAGAAGAGCGGTCTGCTCGGCATTTCCGGCCTTTCCAACGACATGCGGGATATCGAAAGGGCCGCGTACGTGGATCACCATGAGCGGGCCAAGCTGGCCTGGGATATGCTGATCTATGAGATCACCAAGTACATCGGCTCCTACATCGCGGGGATGAACGGCGTGGATGCCATCGTGTTCACCGGCGGCATCGGCGAAAACACCAACCGCCTCAGGGAGCAGGTCATCGACGGCCTGAGCTGGATGGGCATTTCCATCGACCATGAGAAGAACGCCGCCATGCGGCCCGGGCACGCCGAGGATACCGATCTGACCGGCGCGGACAGCCGGGTGAAGATCCTGGTGATCCCCACCAACGAGGAAATCGCCATCGCCCGGGATACCCTGGAGCTGGTGAGCAAGCTGTAAACGGCATATGAGGAAGGGAGCCGCGGCATACGGCTCCCTTTTTATGAAGGAGGAAGGAAACATGGCTTATCAGGTATTGCTGCTCAACGGCAGCCCCCATGCCAAGGGCTGCACCGCCCGGGCGCTTACGGAGGTGGCCCGGACGCTGAATGAGGAAGGCGTGGAAACAGAACTGATCCATATTGGGAACGCCGACGTGCGGGGCTGCATTTCCTGCGGCTTTTGCGGGAAGAACGGCAGGTGCGTGTTTCAGGATCAGGTGAATGAGGTGGTCCCCAAATTTGAACGGGCGGACGGCCTGGTGATCGGCAGCCCGGTGTATTACGCCTCGCCCAACGGTACGGCCCTGTCCTTTATGGATCGGCTGTTTTATTCCACCGGCTTTTCCAAGCATATGAAGGTGGGCGCCGCCGTCGTCAGCTGCCGCCGGGGCGGAAACACCGCCTCCTTCGACGTGCTGAATAAGTATTTCACCATTTCCGGCATGCCGGTGGCGTCCAGCACCTATTGGAACCAGGTGCACGGCTTTACCGCCGCCGACGTGGAAAAGGACCTGGAGGGATTGCAGACCATGCGGAACCTGAGCCGCAATATGGCCTTCCTCATCCGCGCCATCGCCGCGGAAAAGGAAAAAAGCGGCCTGCCCGCCGTGGAGCGCGGCTCGTTTACAAGCTTCCAGGACGGGAAATAGAATCATTTAACTCAATCAATACGGAAGAATATGGGGGAACCCATTCTTTGAAGCCAAAGAATGGGTTCCCCATGCCTTTCCCAAGAAAGCATATATTATTTTCTTTCTTTAATCTCCTGGGTCAGCTTTTCGGCGAAGGCTTCCAGGGTATAGACGGTGGTCTGGTCCGTCTCCCGGTCGCGGACGGAGATGTTGCCCTCGGCGATTTCCTTTTCGCCAATGATGATCATGTAGGGCACCTTATCCTCCTGCCGGGCATAGCGGATCTTGTAGCCGATCTTTTCGTTACGGTCGTCCAATTCCGCCCGGAAGCGCATTTGCCGCAGCTGCCGATACACCTTGTCGGCGTAATCCATGCTCTTATCGGAAACGGGCAGCACCTTCACCTGCACCGGGGCCAGCCACACGGGGAAGACGCCCTTGGTTTCCTCGATGAGGTAAGCCATGAAGCGGTCCAGGGAGCCCAGAATGGCCCGATGCAGCACCACGGGGGTCTTCTCGACGCCGTCCTTGTCGATGTATTTCAGATCGAATTTTGCGGGCAGGCAGAAATCCAGCTGGCAGGTGGAGAGGGTATATTCCGCGCCGACGGCGGGCCGCACGTTCACATCCAGCTTGGGGCCGTAGAAGGCGGCCTCGCCGATCTCCTCGGTGAACTGGATGCCCAGCTCTGTGAGCACTTCCCGCAGGGCGTTCTCGGCCTTTTCCCACATTTCGTCGTCCTGGTGGTACTTCACCTTGTCCTCCGGGTCGCGGAGGGAGAGGACGCAGCGGTATTCGGTGATGTGGAAATCCTTGTAGGTATCGAAGATCAGATCCACCACGGCGCTGACCTCGTCCTTGATCTGATCCGGGGTGACGAAGAGGTGGGCGTCGTTCTGGCAGAAGTGGCGGCCCCGTTCAATGCCCTTCAGGGTGCCGCTGGCCTCAAAGCGGAAATCATGAGCAATTTCGCCAATGCGGATGGGCAGATCCCGGTAGGAATGGGGCCGGTTGGCGTAGATGCGCATATGATGGGGGCAGTTCATGGGCCG
>CAJOPV010000046.1 GCA_905236495.1 uncultured Christensenellaceae bacterium | reverse complement strand
GGTGCTGGATACCTCCGTCATCATCGACGGGCGTATCCTGGATATCAGCCGGACCGGGTTCCTGGAGGGGGAAATGGTGATCCCCGCTTTCGTGCTGGACGAGCTGCGCCACATTGCCGACAGCGCCGACGCTATGCGCCGCAGCCGGGGTCGGCGGGGCCTGGACGTGCTGAAAAAACTGCAGGAGGAAGCGGAGGGGCCCGTGCGGGTGGAGGATAAGGACTACGAGGGCAGCGAGGAAGTGGACGTGAAGCTTTTGCGCCTGGCCCGGGAGCTGCACGGGGCGGTGATGACAAACGATTACAACCTCAACAAGGTCGCCGGGGTGGCGGGGGTGCCGGTGCTGAATATCAACGAACTGGCGGGAGCCCTGCGCCCGGCGGTGCTGCCGGGAGAAGAAATGACGGTGCACATCATCCGGGAGGGGAAGGAGCCCGGGCAGGGCGTGGCTTACCTGGAGGACGGCACCATGGTGGTGGTGGAAAACGGACGCCGCCGGGTGGGGGATACCCTGACGGTGGAGGTCACCACCGTATTGCAGACCAGCGCAGGCCGCATGATCTTCGCCCGGGCCCGGACCGACGAGAATCGGGCCGGCTGAATCCGTTGCGTCAGCAATTGTTACGAAAATATTACGGGGATTTTGGCGATCCCACCGCGCCCAAGAAGGCCGGGGCGGCTGTATCTTGTTCCCCCCAAAAAACGCGCCACAACCTGTGGGGCGTTTTTTGCGTCCGGCGGGAAAACATGGAAAAAATGGGCAATTTACAGTTATTACAGGGAAATTCGGCATTTTGAAATAATTCTGGAATAGGAATTTTTTGCGTTTTGTGGTACAATAGCGGTGCGCGTATAGAGGCGTCTGTTTGCCTGACCGCGTGATGGAGAGGAGGACAACCTATGTTCAAGCGTTTGATGGCGCTGCTGCTGGCCCTGGCGTTGATGATTCCCGCCGCGGCGGTAGCGGAAACGAAAAATTTGTCCAAGAACGGCAGCATGGTGGTGGGTTCCGAAGGGGACGAAGTCAAAGCCGCCCAGCAGCTGCTGGCTGATTACGGTTATTTTACCGGCGATGTGAACGGCGTATTCGGCAAGGATACCGAAGAAGCGGTGAAGGCCTTCCAGCAGCGCAACAGCCTGGCTGTTGACGGTGCGATCGGCAAAATCACGCTGATCAAGCTGCAAAGCGGCAACGTGGTATTGAAGAACGATCCTTCCGCCGGTATCAACGCCAATACCGCCGAGCATCTTTCCGCCAAGGGCAGCATGGTGCCCGGCACCACGGGGGAAGCCGTGAAGGAAGTGCAGACCATCCTGACGAACCTGGGCTATTATACCGGCCCCATCGACGGGCGCTACGGCGATATGACCGTCGCCGCCGTGAAGGCCTTCCAGCGCAAGAATGGCCTGAAAGCCGACGGCAAGGTGGGGGCCAAGACCTACGCCAAGCTCACCGACGGCACGGCCGTCAAAAAGAACGCCGGCACCACCGCCCCCTCCGACGACAGCCAGGGCCTGTCCGACAACGGCAGCATGGTGATGGGCTCCTCCGGCACGGACGTGATGCGGGCCCAGCAGCTTTTGATGGATTACGGCTATTATACCGGCCTGCTGGATGGCAAATTCAGCTATGCCATGAAGACCGCCGTGGAGGAATTCCAGCGCCGCAACGGCTTGACGGTTGACGGCAAGATCGGCATGGATACGCTGGTGAAGCTGTATGACGATCCCGCCAATATCGTGAAAAAGACGGACCCCGACCCCGCTATCGACACCGAGCCCATCACCTACGGCATGAGCGGCGAAGCGGTGAAGCAATTGCAGCGGGCGCTGAAATTCTATTATTACTATGACGGCATGGTGGATGGCATCTTTGGCCCCGAAGTGCTCAGCGCCCTTAAATCCTTCCAGGAATCCACCGGCCTCACCGCCGACGGCACCGCGGGCTATGCCACCCAGGACGCCCTGTTCAACGGCACCGCCGCCATCTTTACCGGCGGCATCCCCTCCCGCAATATGTATATCGGCACCAAGGGCTACGACGTGTATCTGGTGCAGCAGCGGCTGAGCGATTATAACTACCTGAACCTGGGAACCGTCACCATCGGCACCTATGACGCCGCTACCCAGGCCGCCGTGACCAAATTCCAGCAGGATAAGGGGCTGGATATGACCGGCGCGTTCAACGCCAACGTGCGGCGCTATCTGTGGCCCACCCAGGCGGACGCCCAGGACCAGGCTGCCGTGGATAATATCAACAGCCAGCTGGATCCCTTCGATCAGGTGTTTGATCCCTACCTGGGCGATACCCTGAAGGAAGGCTCCACCGGGCAGCAGGTGGCCTACGCGCAGATGAAGCTGAAGGCCGCGGGATACCTGCAGGGCAACGCCGACGGCGTGTACGGCCCCCAGACCGCCAAAGCGGTCAGGAAGCTGCAAAAGGATAACGGCATCAAGCAGGACGGCATCATCGGTCAGACCACCTGGTCCATCATCCGCACGCTGGCGGTTGACGCGGCGGAGCAGAAAGTCGTCATTGACGGCAAGACCTCCGTCGGCGCCAGCACCAAGATCCTCTCCCGGGGCAGCAAGGGCAGCCAAGTGGTGAAGCTGCAGACCAAGCTGCAGGAGCTGGGCTATTATACCGGCGCCATCGATGGCAAATTCGGCCCCGCCACCGCCGTGGCTGTGAGCAAGTTCCAGCTGGATAACAACATCAATCCCGACGGCGTGGTGGGCACCGATACCTACGTGGCCTTGCAGCTGGATTACACCAGCGCCCCCGTGGATCTGACCCCCGTGCCTGTGCCCGAGGTTTATACCGATACCAAGATCCCCGATAAGATGCAGCGGGGCAACAAGGGCAATTATGTGATGAAGCTGCAGCAGAAGCTCGCCGACCTGGGCCTGTACAGCGACGATATCGACGGCAAGTTCGGTGCTTCCACCGAAGTGGCTGTGAAGGAATTCCAGCTGAGCCAGGGCCTGAACCCCGACGGCATCGCCGGGAAGGATACCCTGGTGGCCCTGGGCCTGACCCCGGATTCCATCGCCGCCGCCAAGCTGCGCCGCGGCAGCCAGGGTGACAGCGTAAAGACCTTACAGCAGAAGCTGAAGGATCTGGGCTACTATACCGGCGAAGTGGATGGCAAGTTCGGCGCCGCCACGGAAGCCGCCGTGAAGGCTTACCAGACCGCCAACGCCCTGAAGGCCGATGGCATCGTGGGCCCCGCCACCAAGGAGAAGCTGGGGCTGTAAGGAATATGTGACGGGGGGTTCAGCCCCCGGTCAGGGGTTCCCCCCTGGACCCACGCTGCGGAACAGACAAAGCGCATAGCATAAAACAATATGCCGCTGTTGCGTAAGCCGCCCCGTGAAAACGCGATCATTCCCCTGAGGAAAGCTTGCTTTCCCCAGGGGATTTTCATGTTTTTATACACAAAAATACTTGAATGGTCTTTTTTCCCGGCATGGGGGAGGTTTTCGCCGATCAAAATAAAGGAGAAAAAGGGGGAATGAAGGGTGAAGAAGAAATGGGCGGCGCTTTTCATGGCTATGGCGCTGCTGCTGACGGGCTGCGGCGCGGAGACAAAGGAAAACGCGGGAACGGACGGGGACGCGGGGCCGGACGCGGCGGGAAAGATCGTCCTGCCGGAAAAGCTGCGGCTGAACACCGGCGGGGTGCCGCTTCTGCGGGTATGGGACGTTGACGCGGACGAACGGCGGGAAATGGACATCGAAACATACCTGCGGGGCGTGGTGGCGGGAGAAATGCGGAACGACTGGCCGCTGGAAGCGCTGAAAGCTCAGGCCATCCTGGCCCGCACCTTCGTGCTGAAATTCTGTTCCGAGAAGGAGAGCAAATACAAGGGGGCGGATATCTCCACCGATATCGAGGAGGCCCAGGCCTACGACGCCACGGGCATCAACGAGCGGATCGAGCAGGCGGTAACGGAGACCAGAGGGCTGGTGCTTTCCTATGGGGGCGAGCTGCCCTACGCCTGGTTTCACGCGCATTCCGGTGGCATGACGGAAAAGGCTGTGGCGGGGCTTGATTATGAGGGCCCGGAGCCGGGCTATACCAAGGTGACGGCGGGACGGGAGAGCGACCGGGCCCCGGCGGAGGCTCAAGCCTGGACGGCGGAGTTTACCCATCAGGAGGTGGCGGACGCGGCGGTGCAGAGCGGGCTGAAAAGCGTGGGAGAAATCAAAACTGTCGCTGTGGGGGAAACGGGGGAAAGCGGACGGGCCGTTACGCTGAATATCAACGGCGAACAGGTCAGCGCCCCGGAAATGCGGATCAGCTTAGGCTCCACCAAAATGCGATCCGCCCTATTGACGGATATCCGGGTGACGGAGGATGAGGTGATCTTCTCGGGCCGCGGCTACGGTCACGGGGTGGGCATGCCCCAGTGGGGCGCTTACGGCCTGGCGGAGGAAGGAAAAACGGCGGAGGAGATCGTCACCTATTATTTCAACGGCGTTACGGTAGAAAAGGCCTGGTGAGTTTTCCCTCATGCCATCATCGCGCCGTAGGAAGGAACGATAGGGATGAGCGATATGGCGGAACAGTTTTTGACTCTGATGGCGGACCCGGACGGGGATACTCAGGGGCGAATGGCGGCCTGGAACAGGATTCAATTCAAGGGCTTTTTTCTTGTCGCCCCTTCGCAGGAAGCTGACTGAGAGGGCGCTCTCTGCGAAAAATCAACAAAAAACCGCCCGCCGTCGATGGACAGCGGGCGATCGGGTTTTTGGTTATTCTTCTTCGTCCGGGGTTTCGGGGAAGAGGGGCTGATGGCAGTTGGGGCAGAGGTAATCCTCGTCAAAATCGAAGGAATCCACCTCGAAGGTCATTTCCTCGCCGCAGTGGGGGCAGGTGTATTCCACGATGTTATCGTCCTCGTCCCCGTCGTCCTCCTCCTCGTCGTCCAAATCGTCTTCGTCCTGATACACCAAATCTTCCAGGTCGCTCAGGTCGCTGTCGATGGATTCCACGTATTCATCCAGATCCTCGTGATCCTCCCGCAGGGACTGCACCTCCGCCGCCAGGTCGGAAAGCACCTCCAGGATCTTTTCGATCAGCTTGCCTTCATTGGTTTCGGTATCCAGCTTCAGGCCCTCCGCCAGGCCCTTCAGATAGGATACCCGATCGCTCAAATTGCTCATGGATCCTCCTTGAATCAGGCGCGGGAGAGATATTCGCCCGTGCGGGTATCGATCTTGATGACGTCGCCGATGTTGATGAACAGGGGCACCTGGATCTCCAGGCCGGTTTCGGTGGTGGCGGGCTTGAAATTGTTGGTGGCGGTATCGCCCTTGAAGCCCGGCTCGGTCTTGGTGATTTCCAATTCAACAAAGTTGGGCGCTTCCACGGAGAAGGCCTGGCCCTTGAAGTAGCGGATGGTGACGTTCATGTTTTCCTT
>CAJOPV010000045.1 GCA_905236495.1 uncultured Christensenellaceae bacterium | reverse complement strand
GGGCAGCACGGTGGGCACGGAGGTGTACCAGGGGTTCTCGGTGAGGGCCAGCTCGGGATGCTTGATGGTGCCCAGGCCGATGGCGGTGGAAATGCGGCCCGCGCCTTCCTTGCCGGCTTCAGCGGTGCACTGATACTCGAAGGCCTGGCTCTTGGCAAAGCTCAGGGTGGAGCCCAGGTACATACGGGCATAGTTGGTATAGTTACCGCTGGCCTTCTCCCAGAGCTCAGCGTAGGTGGCGTCCGCGATGACGGGCATTTCCTTGCCGTTGAAGAGGAAGGTCACGTAGGTGCCGTCGTCGTTGGTCTTGATGAAGGCATCGGGGCCGTAGCTCATGAGGATCTGGCCCTTCTCGGAGTAAGCGTAGTCGATCAGCGCCAGCGCGGCATGCAGCTTGTTGTCGTCGCCCGCAACGCCGGCCTTGGAGATGGCCCAGCCGTCGGTCTTGACGGAGCGCCAGGATTCGGTGAAACGCATGTAGGTGCCGCCCTCGGCGCCATCCTGCCACAGGGCCACGGGCACCATGATCGCCATGTACTTTTCGCCCTGGTCGGCCTGCAGCTTGGTTTCGTTCATCACGGTCTGGGTCTGGTTGTAGTCATAGGACATGAAGCCCTGATCGTTCTCCAGGTACTTGCTGGAGGAAACTTCCTCGCCGTTGATATAGGCGGTGGAGATCAGGCCTTCCTGGGCCATGGCATTCATGCGCTCCATGGCGGCATAGGCGTCGGCTTCCTGACGGGCGTCATGCAATTTGCCGTCGGTGCCCACATACAGGTAATCGGAGCGGGATTCCAGGCCGCGCACGCCGAAGAGGTGACCGGCGAAGCGATACAGGTCGATGCGGCGCTGGTTGTTGTTGTCCTCGCGGGAGAACAGGCCGTCGATGGAGTCGGTGCCGTTCAGGGTCTGGGCGTTGGCGACCACGCAGCGCAGCAGCGCCACCAGCTCATCCACGTCCCAGGCGGCGTTCTGACCGATGAAGAGGTTGGAGCGCTGGGTGCCGTAGTATCCGTTGTAAGCGGTGTCAATGTAGGCGCGCAGCATATTCACGGCTTCCACGCCGCTGACGGAACCGGCATCGTTCATCTTGGCAACGATGTTGCCGGCGGCGTCGTAATCCTTGGTGATGGTCTCAACGGCGGTGCCGTCCAGGGTCACCACGTCGATCGCCACCTGGCCTTCGGTGGGCATATAGGGCTGATACACGGGCTCTTTGGTATTGCCGCAAGCTTCGGCGGTAAATTCGCCTTCGCCGTCCAGCAGCTTGATAGCCCAGTCAACGCGCATGAGGGGCATCCGCTCGATGTCGTTCACGCCGTCAAAGTAGGGGCTGAAGTAGATGGCGCCGGTTTCGGTGTTGCCGGTGATGGACAGGCGCACGATGGGGTTGGCATCCAGATACGCCTTGAAGTTGGGCATTTCGTCCATGTAGTCCGCCAGATTCACCAGCAGCCCGGCTTCGCCGTTTTCGGACAGGCCGGCGGCAGTACCGCTCACCATATCCACCTCGCCCAGCTGATCCTTCCAATAAGCGAACTCATTGGCGGCGCTGTTGCCCTGGTACTTGCTCTCGAACTTCACGCCCAGGATCTCCTCCGCGGCGACCCAGGTGGGCTTCAGGCTGCCGGCGGTATAGGTTTTGCCATCCGCCAGGGTGACGCCTTCGCCAGCGGTCTCAGCATCGAAAACGATGCCGGTCTTGGCGCTGTTGTAACCCACAGCCATGCGCAGGGTGGTGCCGTCGGCGTACTTTTCCGCCGCCAGCGCGCTGCCGGTCAAGGTGAGCAGCAGGGCGCAGGCCAGCACCAGAGATAAGAGCTTCTTCATGGTAGGTTCCTCCTTGTTTTTTTATTCCTTCACACCGCCGGCATTCGTGCCTTTGGCGAAGTACTTCTGAATAAAGGGGTAAATGATGAGGATGGGGATGATGCTGCACACGATCAGGGCGTAGATCACCGAATCGGTGGCGTAAGTCTCGTTCCAGTAGTTGATGGTTTCAGGGTCATACACCAGCTCGTCCAGCTTGGTGCGGATATACACCTGCAGCGGCTTTTCCCAGGCGTTGGTCACCATTTCCTTGGCCCAGAAGTAGCCGTTCCAGCGGGAGATGGCGAAGAACAGGGCCACCGTGGCGATGGTGGATTTGCTCATGGGGATGAATACCTGCCGGAGCACCTGCATTTCCGTGGCCCCATCCACGATGGCGGCCTCCTCGATCTCTCCGGGCACGTTTTCAAAGGCGTTTCTCAACAGGATGATATTCATGGCTGCCATGCCCATGGCGATGACCACCATCCATTTATCATCCATGATGCCGATGGAATGAAACACGTTCTTGGTCGCCAGGTAATTGAGGCGCTGGGGCACGATGCCGGCGGAGAACCACATGGTGAACACCAGGAAGAAATTGAAGAACTTGCGGAACAGGAGCCTTTTTTTGCTCAGGGCGTAAGCCCCCAGCACCGCCACCACCAGCGACCACACCGTGCCGTAAATGGTGAGGAACAGGGTGTTGGAGTAGGAATTCCAGAAGGTATCCTGCTGGAACATCCAGGTGAAGGCGTCATACTGGATGGCCTTGGGGAGCAGGACGATCTCGTTGTATTCCACCGCGTGGCGCCCGCTGATGGCGGCGAACACCGCGTACAGGAAGGGATACAGGCAGCACAGGGCGAACACCGTCAGCAGCACGTAGCTGATGATCTTGAAGATCAGTTCGGAGATTTCCAGATGTCTTTTCATCTATTTTCTCCTCCCCTCAGTACAGCGACACGTTGGATGCCTTGCGGGCGATGGTGTTGGCCCCGATCACCAGCAGCATGCCCACCACGTTATTCATCATTTCGGCGGCGGCGGCGATGCCGGGCTGGCCCTTGGCGCTGCCGCTGGACTGGCTGGTCTGCCAAGCGAAGGTGGATACCACCTGGGCGGTGGTGAGCACGTCGCCCTGATCCTTGGATAGATTGTTGGTGAGCAGGATCACCTTTTCATAGCCGATGCTCAGCATGGAGCCGATGCGGGTGATGAGCATGATGACGATGGTGGAAAGGATGCTGGGCAGCACCACGTAGCGCATCTGGGCCCATTTGCCCGCCCCGTCGATCTGGGCGGCCTCATAGCTGGTGGGCGATATGGCGATGATGGCGGCGAAGAACACGATGCTGTCATACCCCGCCGTTTCCCAAATGCCGCTGACCTGGTATATGGCCCGGAAATACTGGGCGCTGCGGAGCAGCCCCGCGTTGGCGGCATCCTGAGAGATCAGGCCCAGGTGGGTCAAAAGCTGGGAGATCACGCCGGGAGGGGCGGTGAGGTTGCCGGTGGAGGTGGCCCCCTTCACCAGCATCACCACCAGGGAGGTCATAATAACGGTGGACATGAACTTGGGAAGATAGGTCAGCACCTGCAGGATGCTCCGCACGCCGTTGGAGCGGATCTCGTTAAAGAACAGGGCCAGGATGATGGGCATGGGGAAGCCGAAGCACAGCCCATAGAAGCTGAGCAGGAAGGTGTTGCGCAGGGCCGCCCAGAAATCCTGGGAAAGGGTGGCGTTGGACCCGGTGCCCATGAGCAGCGCCCTAAAATTGGCAAAGCCCTTGTAGGCCCATTCCGCCACCGGCACCGCGTCGCTGCCATCCACCTTGAAGGAACGAAGCAGCTCGTACATGGGGAAATAACGCCAGAACAAAAACACCAGCAGCATGGGGACCAGCATCAGATACAGCCGCCAGTCCTTGAGGATGGTGCGCCCTACGTGTTTCCAGTAGTGCTTTTCCACCTCGTCCCGCACCGCCTGCTCCGGGTTTTCCCGCCAGACGCCGCTTTCCTTGTCAAAGACCAGATAATCCGCCCCTTTGACTTTCATTGGAATCCCCCTTTTTCCTCAGCATCTTCCTGAAGCATCTGCTGATGAACACGTTTCAAATAATGATCCTGATTTTCAAACAGGCCGTCGATGCGCCGCACGATCCACATGAGCACCAGAGTAAAAAGCAGCGTCACCGCTTCCGGCGTAAAATAAAATACGATAGCCCCGGTATTTCGGATGAGCGCCAGGGAAACCAGAGCCCGGCCTGTCAGCATCCCCAGCAGCACCGCCGCCCCAAAGATCAGCGTTTTCGCCGTATCGTTTCTAACGGCCTCCCCGCCCCATTTTTTCAGCGGGATCAGCCCCGCGAGGCACCCCAGATTCCCCAGGCAATAGACCGCGTACAGGATGGGCTGGCTTTTCCCCGCGCCGGATATCAGGCACAGCGCCGCCCCGCCAAGAAAAGCGTGAATCGCCGCCCAGGAGCCCCACCGCATCATCACGATGGCAGCGATCACCGGCGTCACCGATACCATATACGGCTCCCCGGGGAACCAGCGCACCGCCGCCATAACGATCACGCTCTCAAATACCAGCAGCATCACCGCGAACAGCGTCAGGTCGATGCGCCTGTACTGACGGTAAGAAAGCTGCCCTTTCATCGCCCCACCTCCCGGCAGCGCAGAGGCCCCGATCCTGCTGAATTATCAGTTTTATTATATCGGGCCAAAGGAAAATCGTACATACCAAAAATCATTTCTCAGATGGAGAAAACAGACAAGTTTTGCACAGAATTTCCATGCCTTGTCTTTCAGGTTCGGGGCGCTGGCCTCCGTGCGTTTGTTCTTTTCACGGTTATTATACCTTTTCACCGGCCCCTTTGTCAAACAAAAACGCGAAAGGATCCGCTCCTTCCGCGTCTTTCCGTTATTCTTCGGCAACTTCTTTCAGATACGCCGCAAATTCCTCCGTCAGCCCCAGATCCCACAAAAGAGAGCAGGACATGTATTTGTTCCGGGCGTCCCGGGCCCCGATGAAGGCGTTCACCGTATCCTCCACCGAAATGCCGATATCGGAGGGCCGGGTGGGCATGCCCGTTTTCTCCATCAGCGCCCGGAGGCTCTCCTCCTCCGGCAGCTCCTCCGAAACGGCCCGCTGGATGGCGTCCCAGTTTTTCAGGATGTTTTCCAGCCGTTTTTCGTGGCCCGCCCGGTCGTTTTTCTGGGCCTTGCGCTCCATTTCGATGATTTCCGAGGCGGTTTTCCCGAAAATCCGCTCGATCTGGCTGCGCCATTTTTCTTCCGTCATATCCCGCCAGTAGGCCTCCGCCCGCGCCCGGTCCGGCCTGATCTGCCGGAATTTTCGGTACATTTTCAGCGTCAGCACCGTGCCGATGCCCACCTGGATGCCGTGCAGGTCGTAGGGCTCTCCCCGCTCCAGGGCCATCATTTCCCACATGTGGGAGAAATAATGCTCCAGGCCGGAGGCCGGGCGGGAAATCTCCGCGTAGGCCATGGCGATGCCGCTGACCACCAGCCCCTCGGCGATGGCCTGGATGGCGGCGGGATCCCGGCCCGATACGCCGTCCGCCGCGTCCATCACCTTGTTCAGGGCGCTGCGCATCAGCTTCGCCACGTCCTCGCAGTAATACTCCCCCGTCACCAGGTGGCTCATGCGCCATTCGCACAGGGCGATATATTTCGCCGCCATATCCCCCAGCCCGGCCCACAGCATGCGCATGGGGGCCTTCGCCAGGATATCCGTATCCAGCAAAATCCCCTTGGGAGCCCGGTTGAACAGGGTGATTTTCACGTGGTTAATCTCCATGGAGGAGGCGTTGGAGGCGTAGCCGTCCATGGACGGGGCGGTGCCCACGATGGCGCTTTTCAGCCGCAGCGCGTTGCCCAGCACCTTGCAGATATCGTTGATGACGCCGCTGCCCACCCCCAGGATCAAATCGCAGGCGGGGTCGAAATGCATCAGGCAGCTTCCTGTCTCCCATTCCGCCGGGGCGATTTTCTGCCCGGCGCAGGGGATGATGTAATTGACGTGGGCGATGCCGTCCCGGGTCAGCAATTCGTCCGTTTGCCGCCCCGCGGCCTCCCAGGTGTTCTGATCGCAGACCAGGAAGGGCTTGACGCACCCCATGGCCCGCACCATTTTCCCCACTTCCCGGATTTTCCCGGGGCCCACCCCCAGGTAATCCAGGGCGCAAAAGTGGTGCTTTCCGCAGGAACAGCCGAACCCTTCCTTTCGGATCAGCGCTTCCACAGGCATCGAGTCAAAATCGGGCATGGTGGCATTCCTCCCTGCATTTTTTCATATTTGTATTATATCACCCGCCGTCAAGCGGGCGCCTGTGACAATGACCGCGCAAAAAAACGCGCAAAAATCGCACAAATTGTTATGCCGCGTCCTTGCATTTTTCCGCCGTTTCCGCTACAATGGGTATATATACGCGAACTACACATTTTCCCAATGAAGGAGACACTGCTATGAAATACCTGCTTGGCGTAGATCTTGGCACATCGGGCACCAAAACCGTCCTGTTCGATATCCACGGCAATTCCATCGCCTCCGCGTCGGTGGAATATCCCCTGTACCAGCCCAAAAACGGCTGGGCGGAGCAGGAGCCGGAGGATTGGTGGCAGGCCGCCGTCACCACCATCCGCACGGTGATCGAGAAAAGCGGCGTGGATGCCGGGGACATCGCGGGCCTGAGCCTGTCCGGGCAGATGCACGGCCTGGTGCTCACCGACGATAACGGAAACGCCCTGGGCCGGTCCATCATCTGGTGCGATAACCGCACCATCGAGGAATGCGACGAATTCACCCGCCTGGTAGGAGGACGGGAGCATCTGATCCAGATTGCCGCCAACCCGGCGCTGACGGGCTTTACCGCCGGAAAGGTCCTGTGGGTGCGCCGCCATCAGCCCGAGATCTGGGAAAAGGCGCGGCATATCCAGCTGCCCAAGGATTACGTGCGCTTGAAGCTAACCGGCGTTTATCACATGGAAATGAGCGACGCCAGCGGCACCAATTTGCTGGACGTGCCAAACCGCTGCTGGAGCCAGGAAATCTGCGAAAAGATCGGCCTGGATATGCGCATGCTGCCGCCCCTGGTGGAAAGCTGCGACGTGGCGGGATATATCACCCAGGAGGCCGCGAAGCTCACGGGCCTCAAGGCCGGCATGCCCGTGGCTGCCGGGGCCGGAGACAATATGGCTGCCGCCATCGGCACGGGCGTGGTGCGGGAGGGCAAGGCCTTCACCACCATCGGCACCTCCGGCGTCATTTTCGCCCATTCCGATTCCGTGCAGATCGACCCTGCGGGCCGGGTGCACACCTTCTGCTCCGCCGTGCCGGGGGGCTACGTCGTCATGGGCGTGGGGCTGGCGGCGGGCCTTTCCCTCAAGTGGTGCCGGGATACCTTCTTCCAGGCGGAGATCCAGGTCGCCAAGGATATGGGCACCGACAGCTACGTGCTGATGAACCAGGAGGCGGACAAGAGCCCCATCGGGGCCAACCGCCTCATTTACCTGCCCTACCTCATGGGCGAGCGCAGCCCCATTCTGGACCCGGAATCCCGGGGCGCCTTCATAGGCCTTAGCGCCATGCACACCCGGCAGGATATCGTCCGCAGCGTGATGGAGGGCGTCATGTATTCCCAGTGGCATAACCTGAACGTGCTCCGGGGCATGCACGTGGCCCCCGAGGCCATGCTGGCCTGCGGCGGCGGCGCCAAATCCCCCTTCTGGCGGCAGATGATGGCGGATATGTACGGCATGCCCGTCTCCATCCTGCAAAACACCGAGGGCCCCGCCCTGGGCGCCGCCATCCTGGCGGGGGTCGGCGCAGGCATTTACAAGGACGTGCCCTCCGCCTGCGATCAGATCCTCAAGGAATCCGATCCGCTGCTGCCGGATGAAAAGCGCCACGCGGCTTATGAGCCCTATTTCGACCTGTACCAGAAGCTGTACCCCGCTTTGAAGGAATCCTTCCACACCCTGGCAAACCTGTAATCCCAATCGCGGAAAGGAGCGTATCATCATGCAGATCATCCCTGTGACCGACAAGGCTTTCGCCCCCTACGGGCGGATCGTGACGGGCTATGACACCGACGGCGTCCTCAAGGCTCTTCGGGATACCACCCCCTGCCCCGAAGGCACCGTCTATTTCCCCAAGGTGGATTCTCTCCACGCCGCGCCGGGGGCGGAAGCCCTGGGCGAGGCGCTGTTCGGCGGCATGCCCTTCCAGCTGGGCTGCTGCAACGGGCACAATACCAAATTGAATTGCCTGGAATACCATCGGGACAGCGAATTTAACCTGGGCACGGAGGATTTTATCCTCCTCCTGGCGAAAATGGACGATATTGCGGACGACGTGCTGGACACCGAAAAGGTCAAGGCCTTCTTCGTGCCCAAGGGCGTGCTGGTGGAGGTGTATGCAACCACTTTGCATTACGCCCCCTGCCACAATGAGAAAGAAAAGGGCTTCCGGGTGCTGGTGGGCTTGCCCCTTGACACCAACACCGATTATCGCCCCGGCACGGGCAAAAATACCCTGGATCGGGCGCTCTGGGCCCGGAACAAGTGGCTGCTGGCCCATGCCGATTCCGCCGAGGCCGCGGACGGCGCGTATGTGGGACTCAAAGGCGTGAACATCGACATTGCCGCCGATGTGCCTTTTCGTCAATAAATAACCACCAAGGAACCAATTAAGGGAGGAGAAAAACTATGCAGAACATTCCCCAGGTCAAGCTCGGCATCATCGCCGTATCCCGCGACTGTTTCCCCATCGGGCTGTCCATCGCCCGCCGGGAAGCCATCAAGAAGGCCTACAAAGGCGACCTGTACGAATGCCCCGTCACCGTGGAAAATGAATTGGACATGCTCAAGGCCGTGGCGGACGTGAAGGCGGCGGAGTGCAACGCGCTGGTGGTGTTCCTGGGCAACTTCGGCCCCGAGACCCCCGAGACCCTCATCGCCAAGAATTTTGACGGCCCCTGCATGTTCGTGGCGGCTGCCGAGGGCGACGGCGACCTGATCAACGGGCGCGGCGACGCCTACTGCGGCATGCTGAACTGCTCCTACAACCTGGGCATGCGGCACCTGAAGGGCTATATTCCCGAATATCCCGTGGGCACCGCGGCGGATATCGCCAAGATGATCGGCGATTTCGTGCCCGTGGCCCGGGCCATTATCGGCGTCAAGAACTTAAAGATCATCACCTTCGGCCCCCGGCCCCAGGATTTCTTCGCCTGCAACGCCCCCATCAAGGGCCTGTACGAGCTCGGCGTGGAGGTCGAGGAGAACTCCGAGCTCGACCTGCTCGTGTCCTACAAGGCCCACGCCGGAGACGGGCGCATCCCGGAGGTCTGCGCCGATATGGCCGCGGAGATGGGCGAGGGAAAATACTTCCCCGATCTTCTGGAGCGCATGGC
>CAJOPV010000044.1 GCA_905236495.1 uncultured Christensenellaceae bacterium | reverse complement strand
GCCCGCCGCCAGCAGGTAAGGGGCTCGGATCAGCCCCTGCCGGGCTCCTTCCTTCAGGCGCAGGTTGGTGGAATCCACTTCTTCCCTCGTTTCCACTCCCACGCCGGGAAGGCCCAGCCATCGGGCCAGGGCGGCGGCGTTCAATGCTTGCACCGTCGGTACCTCCTTTATATTCCGGTTCATTATACCGCTTTTTAGCGCGCCTGCCAAGAGGCGGAGAAAACAGATGAGGTGATTTTATGGAAATCGGCGCCCAGCTCTACACCGTGCGGGAATTCTGCCGCACCCCGGAGGACCTGGCCCGGACGCTGACAAAGATTGCGGAGATGGGCTATCAAACGGTGCAGGTCAGCGGCACCTGCGATTGGAAAGGGGAATGGCTGAGGGAGCAGCTTACAAAAAACGGCCTCCGCTGCCCCGTGACCCATATGGCGAAGGACCGATTGATCCATGATCTGCCCGGGGTGATGGCGGATCACCGCGCCATCGGCTGCCCCTATGTGGGCATGGGCTATTGGGCCTTTGACGAAAGCCGGGATATGGGGTATGAAGCGTTTCTTTCAACCTGGCCTCAGGTGGGCAGGGCCCTCCGGGAAGGAGGGTTTCGCTTCCTGTTCCATAACCATGACCGGGAGTTTATCCACATCGACGGAAAGCCCATCCTCCGCCGTCTGGCGGAGCTGATCCCGCCGGAGGATATGGGCTTTATCCTGGATACCTATTGGATCCAGTTCGCCGGGGCGGACCCGGCGGCCTGGATCGAGGACCTTCGGGGCCGGGTTCCCTGCCTGCACCTCAAGGACTGCGCCTGGGGCCATAAAATGGCGGTGCTGGGGGAGGGCAACATGAACTTTGACCGCATCCTGAAGGCCGCCGAATACGCGGGCACGGAATACCTGCTGGTGGAGCAGGACGACTGCGGCGGCGAAGACCCCTTCGCGTGCCTCCGGCGCAGCTATCAGTTTTTGAGAGCCCGGGGATTGGCGTAGAGATCATTTGGAGCCTGTCCGGCCCCAAGCCCCGGACCTGCCCTGGGGAACAGACAAGGCGCATAGGACCTGCAGCGTGCCGCGGGGTCCAGGGGCCGCGGAAGCCCCCGGTTATCCCACCGTCACGCGGAACACCACGGGCATATCCGTCTGGATGGCGGGGGCGGAAAGGTGCAGGCCCGTATCGTTCCGGGTCCAGGATACCGCGCCGGGGAAGCCCAGGGCCTCCACTTTTCGGATGAACCCCGTGAAGGGGGATTTTTCTCCTGCGGCAAGGGAGCGAACGGTGGCCTGCCCGTCCTGCGGGAAGGCCATGGCGAATGCGTAGAGGCAATCGCCCCGGACGGTGAAGCGGAAATCCTCCCGGGTGTAATCCAGCCTGCCTTCGGAGAACATGCCCTCCCGGGTGTTGGTGGGGCCTTCTCCGGGCAGCCGCCAGGGGATGGAATCGTAAACGGCTTCGCCGTTGGTTTTGAGCCACGCGCCGATGCCCTGCAGCACCGCCGTATCCTGGGGGGAGATGGTGCCGTCCGCCTTGGGGCCCACGTTCAAGAGCAGATTGCCGTTTTTCGCCGCCACATCGACCAGCACCTGGATCAGCTCCCGGGGGGTCTTGTAGATATTCTGTTGGGTGTAGCACCAGCTGTTGGCGGCGATGGCGGTATCCGTCTGCCAGTAGAAGGGCTTTGCGTCGGCAAAGTGGCCCCGTTCCACGTCGGGCACAGCGGCGCCGAACATGAAGGCCTCGTGCTTGTAATTGATCACGGCGTCGCCGCCCCAGGCCCGGGCTTTATTATAGTAGTAAGCGGCGAATTTTTTCAGGTAAGGCGCCAGGGCCCGCTGATTGATCCACCAATCGAAATACACCACCCGGGGCTGGAACCGATCCACCATTTCACAGCAGCGCAGCAGCCAATCCTGCATATAGTCCACGGCGGTATCCGGCAGGGTGTCGGTATCGCTCAGATCCATTTCCCCGCCTACGGAGGGCCAGTACAGATGGCCTTGGGGGATATCCCCCCGGATATCCGATTCAAAGGCCCGGCCCGGGCCCTGGAAAAACCAGTGCTCGATGCGGTGGCTGGAAATGCCCATGGGGATGCCGCGCCGATCCAGCGCCGCCTTCAATTCCCCGGCGGTATCCCGGCAGGGGCCCATTTCCGCCGCGTTCCAATGGGATACCTCGCTTTTGTACATTTGAAAGCCGTCGTGATGCTCCCCCACGGGGATCACGTACCGGGCCCCCGCCTGCTGGAACAGGTCGGCCCAGGCCTCGGGGTCGTACTTCTCCGCCTTGAACAGGGGGATGAAATCCTTGTAGCCGAAATCCTTCTGGGGGCCGTAGGTTTCGATGTGATGCTGAAATTCCGGCGTGCCCTGGACGTACATGTTCCGGGAATACCATTCGTTGTTGAAGGCGGGCACGGCATATACGCCCCAATGGATGAAGATGCCAAACTTGGCGCTGCGGTACCAGTCCGGCAGCCGCCATTGGGACAGGGACGCCCAGTCGTCCCGGAAGGGCCCCCGGGCCACCGCCTCATCGATCTCCCGAAGCCGCGCCCGGCGCTCTGATTCGTTCATCATAAGTCAGGAACTCCTTTCGTTTGCCAGCGCTTTCAGGCTGCTGATGATCTCCGTCACCAGCCCCACCCGCTGGAAGGGGGTCATAATGTAAAAGCCGTCCGCCTGATCCCACGCTTCCCGTGCGAACCGGCGGCATAATTGCCGGGCCAGGGCTTCCCCCGCCGCCCGGTCCAGGCCCTCGTAGGCGGCAAGGATGTCGTCGTCCACCGCCATGCCCGCTACCTCGCTTTGCAGGTATCGGGCGTTTTTATAGCTGACGATGGGGAACAGGCCGGGGAAGAGGTAGGCGGAGAGGGCCTCCCGGGCCCGGCGCAGGTTTTCCACGGCCCGGCGGCTGAGGAGGGGCTGGGTGAGGAAGGCGCGGACGCCGCAGCCCTCCTTCTGCCGGGCCTTGCTCAGCTCCGCGTCAAAGTTCCGGGCGTTCACGTTCAGCGCCCCGCACACGAAGAAGGGCTTTGCCGTTCCCTGCTCCGTCAGCGTTTGGATCAGCCGGGCCAGCACCCGGGAATTGAACTGGAACACGCCCTTTACGTTGTCCCGTTCTTCCCGGGCCACCGGGTCCCCCGTCACGGCGAGCACGTTGCCCACCCCTTCCATGGAAAGGCCCAGCAGCAGCGCTTTGGTGGCGTTGATGTTGCGGTCCCGGCAGGTCATGTGGGGCAGCGTTTCCAGGCCGTATTCCCGCTTCAGCTTGGCGGCGAGCAGGCAGGCGTCCATGCTGGCCCTGCCGATGGGGCAGTCCGCCACGGTGATGGCGTCCGCCCCCGCCCGGCACAGCGCCACCGCCCCGGAGAGGAAAGAGGCCGTATCGGCGCTGCGGGGCGGGTCCAGCTCCACCAGGATGGGCTTTTCCCCCCGAAGGAGCTTGCGCAGGATCAGGCTGTCCGCCTCCCCGGGGCCCGCCGTTTGGGGGGCGGCGGCAGGGGCAAACAGGGGCGCGGCGGGGGACAGATGGGCCGCGGCGGCCCGGATATAGGCCGGGGTGGTGCCGCAGCAGCCCCCCACGATCCGGGCCCCGGCGGCAATGCACACAGACAGCTGCTCCGCGTAGTATTCCGGGTCGCTTTCATAAAAGATACGCCCGTCCTGCACCCGGGGATACCCGGCGTTGGGCATAACGGAAAGATATTTTTGCGTGGGCGGCAGCGTGGAGAGCAATTGACGCATATGCTGGGCCCCGCAGACGCAGTTGAGCCCCATTCCGTCGATGCAGGGGCATTTATCCGCCCGGGCTGCCAGGGCCTTCAGGCTTTCCCCGGCCCGGGTGATGCCGTCCGGGTTCACCGCGAAGGAAAGCAGGATCAGCGCCTCCGGGCATTTTTCCTTGATCCGCGCCGCCGCCTCCGGGATGCCCGTCAGGGTTGGCAGCGTTTCAAACAGGAAATTCTGAACGCCCTGGGAAAGGAAGAGATCGGCGAGGGCGGCATAGCTTGCAAAAGCCCCTTCTTCCTCCGGGGCGGGGCCGATATCCGCAAAGACGAAGGCTTCCTCCCCGGCAGCCCGGAGAGCCAGCTCCGCCCCGGCCTTCACCAGCGCGGCCTGATCCGCTTCATCCCGGGTGGCCTGACCGATATGGGCGGCGAAGGTGTTGGTCTTGATGGCCCGGCATCCCGCCCGGATATAGGCCCGATGGATGGCGAGCACCGCTTCCGGCGCGGTGAGGCAGGCCCTTTCCACCGGCCCGGCGGGATACCCCGCCACCGTGCGGGCATAGGTGCCCATGGCCCCGTCGAAGAGCAAGGGGCCGGAAGATAGGACATCCCGAAGGGACTTTTCGTTCATGGGCATCTCCCGCCTGCTGCGTTTTTTTCCATTGTACCCGCCCGCCGCCCGTCTGTCAAAGGAAAGAATGTATTTTCTCCGTCTCCGGGGGCATGGCGAATGGGGCCAAAAGGCTGCCAAAGAAGGCAGGGGTGCATATATTTATCAATTTCGATGAATAAATTTTCAAAAAACACTTGACAAAGCGGAAAAATGCCGTATAATGTGTGCATAAACATTCACGGAGGGAAGCAACCATGAAGAAGGAAGAGATCAAGAAAGTCGTGCTCGCCTACTCGGGCGGATTGGATACATCCATCATCATCCCGTGGCTGAAGGAAAATTACAACAACTGCGAGGTCATCGCTGTATCCGGCAACGTGGGCCAGGCGGACGAACTGGAGGGGCTGGAGGAAAAGGCCCTGAAAACGGGGGCCAGCAAGCTGTATGTGCTGGACCTGACGGACGAGTATGTGGACGATTTCATTATCCCCACCATGAAGGCCGGGGCCATTTATGAGGATTACCTGCTGGGTACCAGCCACGCCCGGCCCTGCATCGCCAAGGGGCTGGTGGAGATCGCCCTGAAGGAGGGCGCCGACGCCATCTGCCACGGCTGCACCGGCAAGGGCAACGATCAGGTGCGCTTCGAGCTGGCGATCAAGCATTTCGCCCCCAATATGCCCATCATCGCCCCCTGGCGGGAGTGGGATATCAAGAGCCGGGATGAGGAGATCGACTATGCCGAGGCCCATCAGATCCCGCTGAAAATCAACCGGGAAACCAACTATTCCAAGGATAAGAACCTGTGGCACCTGAGCCACGAAGGCTTGGACCTGGAGGATACCGGCAACGAGCCCCAGTACGAAAAGCCCGGCTTCCTGGAGATGGGGGTCAGCCCCCTGAAGGCCCCGGACGAAGCCACCTACATCACCCTGGAATTCGACCAGGGCAAGCCCGCAGCCCTGAACGGCGAAAAGATGAGCGCCAAGGAGATCATCCTAAAGCTCAACGAGCTGGGCGGCAAAAACGGCATAGGCCTTCTGGACATCGTGGAAAACCGGCTGGTGGGCATGAAGTGCCGGGGCGTATATGAGACCCCCGGCGGCACCATCCTCTACCGGGCCCACGAGTATCTGGAAAGCGTGTGCCTGGATAAGATGACGATGCACGAAAAGCAGAAGCTTTCGATCACCTTTGCGGAGCTGGTGTATAACGGGCAATGGTTCACCCCCCTGCGGGAGGCTCTCTCCGCCTTCGTGGATAAGACCCAGGAAACCGTCACCGGCAAGGTGAAGCTGAAGCTCTACAAGGGCAATATCATCAAGGCCGGCGTCTGGAGCCCCTACTCCCTTTACAGCGAGGAGATCGCCACCTTCGGCGAATCCGACTACAACCAGAAGGATGCCGCCGGCTTTATCAACCTCTACGGCCTGCCCATCAAGGTCCGGGCCATGGTGGACGGGAAGAACAAATAATTATAAAATACGTAAGCTTTGCAGGGACAGTAAACAGGGTGATCGCTTATTGCGATATTGTGAACAATTTATTGTGAAATTCATAATTGTCGTAATATTATCGCAATAACGATGCCCCAGGAGAATT
>CAJOPV010000043.1 GCA_905236495.1 uncultured Christensenellaceae bacterium | reverse complement strand
GACGCCCAAGCACCATGCCGTCCGCATCAACGACATACCACTTGCGCTCTACATTCTGCGCATTTGCCATAAAGGTATTCAAGTGAATTTCCTCCTTGAAACGGTGAACTTGATTGCTTGCTTTCAGGTGATGGTCGCACCCTACCGGCGGTGAACAATAGCACCCGGGGCTAGCGGAGTCTATTGATGCGTCTGCCAGTATATAAAATTTTCTTGATTTTGTCAAGCATTTTTCGCAATTTTTTCATTGTTTTCGGGGCTCTTTTCAGGCGATGACCAGCTCCAGCAGGAATACCGCCGCACAGGCCATGAGCGATACGAAAATCATGCTTTTTCCTTTGTAGGAAAGAAACAGCGCGGTCACGAACCCCGCCGCCCCGGACCAGGGGCTCATGGTGGCGTTCAGGATGGCGGGGAAGGTCATAACCGATAAGGTCACATAGGGCACATAATAAAGAAAGGATTGCAGGAAGCGGCTGCGGATCTTCCTTCGGATCAGCGTCAGCGGCAGCATACGGATCAGGTAGGTGACAAAAGCCATCAGGATGATATACAGATACACGTTACCCCGCATCTTCATCCTCCTTTACAGGCCGAAGCACCGCCGCCAAAGCGGATATGCCCAGCGTCAGCAGGATCACCCGGGTGCCGGAGGATATCTCCCTGAGAGGGGGCAATAAGGAAAAGAGCAGGCTTGCCGCCATGGAGATCACGATGAGCCAAAGCAACGTCCTGTTCTCCCGGGCCGGGGGCACGATGATGGCGCAGAACATGGCGTACAGCGCCACCCCCAGGGCGCTGAGTACCCGCAGAGGCAGCACGCTGCCCGCCAAAGCGCCCAGGGCCGTGCCCGCCACCCATCCGGGGATCGCAGAAAGCATCATGCCGTATATATACCAGGGCGGCGTAGGGCCCGGGTACGCGCTGGACAAGGCAAAAATCTCATCGGTGTTCCCAAAGGCGGCAATGAAGCGATGGACAAACGGGGCTTTCTGATCGATCTTCTGGGACAGGCTGAAGCTCATCAGGCTGTAACGCAGGTTGATGATGAGCTGGGACAGGATCAATTCCAGATAGCTGCCGGAGGCGGCGATAACGGAAAGGGAGGCGAACTGCCCGGCGCTGGTGACGTTCAGGGCGGACATGAGCACCGCTTGAGGCGCGGTCAGGCCGGCCTTCACCGCCAGGATGCCGAAGGAAAAGGAAACCGCCAGATACCCCAGCGCAATGGGAATGCCGTCCTTCATGCCCTTTTTCACCAGGTCTCCCCTGCCCGCCATGCCCGTCCCTCCGTTAAAAATCATTAAGCAAGTCGCATTATAATGCTCTTTTCAAAGCGCTGTCAATTCCGCCGCAAAAAAAGCGCCGACAAAAAACATCGGCGCGTAATCGGATACAGCGGATCAGCCTTTGACGTGAATACGGGTAATGGCGCGTTTGAGCTTGGCCTCCGCCAGGGAAAAATCCCGATCCTCCCGCCGGATGGCGCTGAGCTTTTCCTGGGCGGCGGCCTCCGCCTGGCGGGCCCGATCCAGATCGATCTCATCCTGCCATTCAAAGGTGATCGCCATGAGGCGCACCTGATTATCCCGCACGCTGAGCAGCCCGCCGTTGCAGGCGGCGACCCGGGTGTTCCCCTGGGCGTCCGTGACCCGGGCCTCCCCGATGCCCAGGGGCGTGGCGTAATCGATGTGGTTCGCCAGGATGCATACGTCGCCGCCCTCGGCGCGGACGATCAGCTTTTCCGCCGCGCCGTCATAGGCCTGCCGGTCCGGGGTTGCGATCTGCAAATGAAACGTCGGCATGGTTACTCACCCTTTTTGGCCTTCGCCACCGCTTCGTCGATGGTGCCGACGAACAGGAAGGCGCTTTCCGGCAGGTCGTCGTGCTTGCCCTCGATGATCTCCTTAAAGCCCCGGATGGTCTCCTTCAGGGGCACGTATTTGCCTTCCATGCCGGTGAACTGCTCGGCGATGGAAAACGGCTGGCTCAGGAAACGCTGCACCTTCCGGGCACGGGTAACGATGAGCTTGTCTTCGTCGCTGAGCTCATCCATGCCCATGATGGCGATGATATCCTGCAGTTCCTTATAGCGCTGCAAAATGCTCTGCACGCTGCGGGCCACCTCGTAATGCTCCCGGCCCACGATCTCGGGGCTGAGGATGCGGCTGGTGGAATCCAGGGGATCCACTGCGGGATAAATGCCCAGAGAGGAAATGGCGCGGCTCAAAACGGTGGTGGCGTCCAGATGGGCAAAGGTGGTGGCGGGAGCAGGGTCGGTCAAATCGTCCGCCGGCACATACACCGCCTGCACGGAGGTGATGGAGCCCTTTCGGGTGGAGGTGATCCGCTCCTGCAAAGCGCCCATTTCCGTAGCCAGGGTGGGCTGATATCCCACGGCGCTGGGCATACGGCCCAGCAGGGCGGATACCTCGCTGCCCGCCTGGGTAAAGCGGAAAATGTTATCGATGAACAAAAGCACGTCCTGGTTTTCCTGATCCCGGAAGTATTCCGCCATGGTGAGGCCGGAGAGGGCCACCCGCATGCGGGCTCCCGGCGGTTCGTTCATCTGCCCATAGACCAGGGCGGTCTTGCTGATGACGCCGCTTTCCTTCATTTCGTTGTACAGGTCGTTGCCCTCGCGAGTGCGCTCCCCGACCCCGGCGAAAACGGACAGGCCGCCGTGCTGCTTGGCGATGTTGTTGATAAGCTCCATGATCAAAACGGTCTTACCCACGCCCGCGCCGCCGAACAGGCCGATCTTGCCGCCCTTGGCGTAGGGCGCGATCAGATCCACCACCTTGATGCCCGTTTCCAGGATCTCTGCGCTGGTTTCCTGCTCCTCAAAGGAGGGGGCGGGCCGATGGATGGGCCATCTTTCCTTCGTTTCCGGGGCGGGCTGCTCGTCGATGGGCTGACCCAGCAGGTTAAAGATGCGGCCCAGGCATTCCTTGCCCACCGGCACGGTGATGGGGCTGCCCGTATCCACCGCGTCCAGGCCCCGCACCATGCCGTCAGTAGCGTTCATGGAAATGCAGCGGGCCACGTTATCGCCGATATGCTGGGCCACCTCCGCCACGATCTGCCTGTCCCCATTCTGTATTTCAATGGCGTTCAGCAGCTCCGGCAGGCAGCCGTCCTCAAATCGGATATCCAGCACGGGGCCGATGACCTGCACCACCTTGCCGATATTCTTTTCGCTCACGAAATCAATCTCCTTTTATGCTCTTTATTTCTCGGCGCCAGCCACGATCTCCGTGATCTCCTGGGTGATGGCGCCCTGACGGGCCCGGTTATAATGCAATCTCAAAGTGGAAATCATTTCCCCGGCGTTTTTGGTGGCGCTGTCCATGGCGTTGCGCCGGGCGGATACCTCGCTGGCAAAGGCGTCGCAGGCCGCGCTGTACAGCCGGCCCGCCAGGAAATCGGGCACGACCCGCTCAAGCATTTCCTCCACCGACGGCTCATACACCGTGGTGACGGGCCTTTGCACCCCCTCCGCCTTGGGAATGGGCAGCAGCTTTTCGATCTTTACCTCCTGGGCCATCATGGATTGGAAGGAGGTATAAACCAATTTGATCTCGTCGTAGGCTTCGGAAAGATACCCTTCGATCAAGAGCCGGGACAGGCGATAGCAGGCCGTGACCCCCAGGCCCTCCACGTGCCCGTGATCGGTATTCAAAAGCTCCACGCCCAACCGTTCAAACTTATCGATGGCTTTTCTGCCCAAGGGCAGCACGCAGTAGGGCGTTTCCCCCGCATCCGAAAGCACGGCCTTAAACACGTTGGCGTTATAGCCCCCCGCCAGCCCGCGCTCCCCGGCGATCACTGCGTAGCAGCGTTTTTTTACTTCCCGCTGGTGAACGAAGGGGGTATCCTGATCGTCCAGGCTGCTCACCGCCGCCATCACCGCCTCCCGGGACAGGGCGGCGTAGGGCTTGCTTTGCTCCATGCGCTCCTTGGCCCGCCTCAGCTTGCTGGTGGCTACCAGCTGCATGGCCTTGGTGATCTGCATGGTGCTTTCCACGCTGCGAATGCGCAGCTTGATGGCTTTCATGGACGAGCCTGCCATGCCGCCGCCTCCTTATCCCTTGGTCCTGATGAAATCAGAAGTGTAGCTTCCAAGAGCGGAGCGCAGCTTTTCTTCCGTTTCCACGGTCAACAGGCCCGTATCCCGGATCTCGGAGAGCACGTCTCCGTGCTGGGCCTCCATGCGCTCGTACAGCCCCGCTTCGTATTCCGCCACGTGACGGACCTCCACGTCCTTCAAATAATCGTGGGTGACGGCGTAGAAAATGCACACCTGGTTTTCCACCGCCACGGGCTTGTTCCTGTTTTGCTTGAGCACCTCCACGATCCGGGCGCCCTGGGCCAGGCGGGCCTTGGTGTCCGCGTCCAGGTCGGAGCCGAACTGGGCGAAGGACTGCAATTCCCGATACTGTGAGTAAAGCAGCTTCAGGCTGCCCGCCACCTTCTTCATGGCTTTGATCTGGGCGTCGCCGCCCACGCGGCTGACGGAAATGCCCGGATCGATGGCGGGCATGATGCCGCTGTGGAACAGCTCCGTTTCCAGGAAAATCTGCCCGTCGGTAATGGAGATCACGTTGGTGGGGATATAGGCGGATACGTCCCCCGCCTGGGTCTCGATGATGGGCAGGGCGGTGATGGAGCCTCCGCCGTACTTCTGATCCACCCGTGCGGAACGCTCCAGCAGCCTGCTGTGAAGATAGAATACGTCGCCGGGGTACGCTTCCCTGCCCGGCGGGCGGCGGATCAGCAGCGACAGGGCCCGGTAGGACACCGCGTGCTTGCTCAGATCATCGTAAATAATCAGCACGTCCTTGCCCTGATCCATGAAATATTCCGCCATGGCGCAGCCGGAATAAGGGGCGATATACTGGAGGGGCGATAATTCGCTGGCGGTGGCGCTGACGACGATGGTGTATGCCATGGCCCCCGCCGCTTCCAGGGTATCCACCAATTGGGCAACGGTGGAGCATTTCTGCCCGATCGCCACGTAAATGCAGATCACGTCTTTGCCCTTTTGATTGATGATGGTATCCGTGGCGATGACCGTTTTGCCCGTCTGCCTGTCTCCGATAATCAGTTCCCGCTGGCCTCTTCCAATGGGGATCATGCTGTCGATGGCCTTGATGCCCGTCTGCAGCGGCACGGAAACCTTTTTGCGCTGGATGATGCCGGGGGCGTTTCGCTCGATGGGACGCAGCTCCTTGGCCTCCACCGCCCCTTTTCCGTCCACCGGCTGGCCCAGGGAATTGACGACCCGCCCGATGAGCCCTTCGCCCACGGGCACGGAGACCACCTTGCCGGTGCGCTCCACCGTATCGCCCTCCCGGATGCCCTCGTCGCTGCCCAGCATAACGATGGCGACGGAGTTTTCCTCCAGGTTCAGGGCCATGCCGTATTCCCCGTTGGGGAATTTCACCAGCTCGTTCGCCATGCAGTTATCCAGGCCGGAGGCCCGGGCGATGCCGTCGCCCACCATGATGATGGTGCCCGTATCGCTTTGGGAAATCTTGTTTTCGTAATGCTTGATCTGCTCTTTGATGAGCTTGGAAATTTCTTCGGGTTTCAATTCCATCATATCACCTTATTTCTCCATGCATCAAAGGGTTATCCGCTTATTCTTCCGTCATGGCCCGCCGGATGGCCTCCAGGCGGGTTTTGACGGTGTTATCGTATCGCTTCCCGTCCATTTGCAGCAGCACGCCGCCCAGCAGGCTTTCGTCGATCTTCTCGCGCAGTTCAGCCTGCTTTCCCGTCATGGCGCGGATCTTTTCGGTCAGCTTTTGCCGCTGTCCGTCCGTCAAGGGCCTGGCGGTGGTGACGATGGCCTCCACCACCTGATGAGCCTGCCGGTAGCACTGCTCATAGGCGGAAACGCATTCCCGGAAGGCGCAGGCGGCGTTTCGCTCCGTCAGAAGCCGAAGGAAATTGAGGGTATAGGCATGCACCCGCCCCTTCAGCGTTTCATCCAGGATGGAAAGGCGCTCCTTCCTGGTGAGGGAAAGATTATCCATGAGCCGCAGGAAATCGGGGCTTTCCCGGAAAGCGTCCCGAAGGGATTGAAGCTCCTGCCAGACAGGCTCGGTGATCCCTTCCTCCGCGCACAGCTCATACAGGGCGCCGCCGTATTCTTTCGCGAATTCCGTCATGCCCTGTCACCCGCGTTCTGAATGAAATCATTCACAAAGCCGTCGTAATCCTCGGCGCTTATTTCTTTTTCCACCACTTTGGAGGCGATGCTCACCGCCAGATCGGAAATTTCGCCCTGCACGTCCTTGAGCATCTGCTGCTTTTGCTGGGCGATCTCCATTTCCGCCCGCTGCCGGGCGTGGGTGGCCTGGGCCTTGGCCTCCTCCACGATCTGGTCCCCCCGGCGCTGGGCCGACTGGGCGGCGGTGCGGATCATCTGATCCGCCTCCTGCCGGGCGGAGGCCAGGCGCTGCTCGTATTCCTGCTTCATTTCGTTGGCGGAAGTCCTGCTTTCATCTGCTTCGGAATAAATCCGATCCACCTGCTCCTGCCGGGTATCCAGCACCTTCTGAACGGGCTTGAACAGGAATTTCCGCAGGATCCTGTAGATGATATACAGGTTGACCAGCGAAAGCAGGGTCTGCCAAAGGTTGACAGAGATAATTGGCGAATCCAATGTATTGAACCTGCCTTTCTAGGGGGTGCCTACACTACCCGAAAAGAACTGATTTTGAGAGGATTTTTCGTCAGGCAAGGCGCATTTTTGCAGGAATACTGGCGGTATTTCAAGGAAATGCGCAGCATGACGGAAAATCCTTAAGCCTTTGAGGGCAGGGTGAACACCGCCCGATTCTCAAAAAGATACGGAAGGCAGCAAACGCCTTATTTGGGCAGGTTTGCCATCAGGATGCCCACGAAAGAGCCCGGGGCCACGAAGATCAGCAGGATGCCGATGATCAGGCCGTACAGGCCGGTGGTCTCCGCAAGGGCGCAGCCCAGGATCAGCGTGGACGTTACGGCGGATTTGCTCTCCGGCTGGCGGCCCACGGCCTCGCAGGCCTTCGCAACAGCCTGGCCTTCACCGATACCGGGGCCGATACCGGCGATCAGAGCGATACCGGCGCCGATCGCACAGCAGCCAAGGATGATTCCGATTGCAAGTTCCAACATTGTTTTTACCTCCTCAATGCATTCAGTTTCATTATGAGATGCAGGCAGCGCCTGCGGGATGACGGTTCACGCCTCTTCCGGCGACGCGGTTGAAATGAACATCATGGTGAGCATGGCAAAGATAAATGCCTGCATACAGCCGCTGAAAATATCGAAATACAGAGAAAGCACGGCGGGAAGGCCGGCCTGGAGGAAGGGGATCTGCGAAAGCGCCCCGGGCAGCCAGCCGAATACTGCCAGAGACAGGCTGCGCAGCGCGTAAGCGATCAGGGTGGAAATGACCATGCCGCTCATCACGTTTCCGTAATGACGGAAGGACATGGAGATCGGGGTGGCTAATTCGCCGATGATATTCAAGGGGGCAAAAATGGGGATCGGGCTGAAAAAGCCTTTGATGTAAGCCCATAGCCCGCCCTTGAGCTTATAATGCGTGATGAGGATGAACACCAGCAAGGCCCAGCCCAGCACGATATTCAGATCAGACGTGGGCGGGAACAGCCCCAAAAGGCTGGTCAGGCTGGACAGGGCGGAAAGCGCGAGGATACCTGCGACGAAAGGCGCAAAATCCTTAAATTTTTCGCCCATGTTGCTGCGCACCAGCTTGTTGACCGTATCCACGATCCATTCCGCTGCCAGCTGCCGTTTGGACTGGGGCACCACTTTGATCCCGTGGGTCAGATACAGGCAGATGCCCAGGATGGACAGCATCACCGCCCAGGAATTGATCTGCGCCGCGGTGATGGGCAGAGGCTGGAGCGGCAGGGGGATGGTAAAGTATTCTTGGGCCCCGCCGATCTGCACGCCTTCGGAGAGGGGCGCCGTCGGCGCCGTCACGGTTTTCAGCGCTACGGCGCCTGCCAGCGGCAGCACGATCAAAAGGATCAAAAGAAGATCCACGATGCGCGCACGCTTTTTTTCTTCCATCGTGCCTTTACGCCCCCTTTCCGGCTTTGATTTTCATAAGGGAAATCACGATATTGGGAAACAGAAGCGGGATCAGCGACGCCGCCGGATGGAACCAGGGCGCTTTCACCGCGATCAGCGCCACCAGCCCGATCAGAAGCAGACGTAGGATAAAGGAAAGCTGCATTTTTCTGCCCGCCTGTGCAGCCTCCGGGCTTAAGGGGGCTGGTTTTTTTTCCTCCTCGGCGCTCTGCTCCCCCTCTTCCGTTTCATCCTTTGGAAGAGCCGGCATGCTTCCCGTCAAATGCTGCACCGTCAAGGCCAGAAGGAAAAAGTTTCCCACCGCCGTCACGGCGCCCAGCAGCGCCCCCAGCAGCACGGTGTGATCAAACTTGCGCAGGATCAGAAACACGGCGATCATCAGCACAGTCATGATCAATGTGCCGGCGGCGACTTTTTTGGTTTCCGCCGCAACGGCAGGATCGATTCTCATTGCGTAAAGTTCCTTTTACGATGGTTATTTCGTGCCGAACAGCCGGTCCCCCGCGTCGCCCAGGCCGGGCACGATGTAGCCGTGGTCGTTGAGCCGTTCATCGCAGGCAGCCACATAGATATCCACGTCGGGATGGGCATTCTGCATATAGGCGATGCCCTCGGGGGCGGCGATCAGGTTCACCAGGCGGATGTTGTTGCAGCCCCTCTGCTTAATGAAGGAAATGGCTGCAGCCGCGCTGCCGCCCGTCGCCAGCATGGGATCCAGCACGATCAGTTGACGGTGCTCGGCGTCGTCGGGCAGCTTGCAGTAATATTCCACGGGCTTTAAGGTCTCCGGGTCGCGGTACAGCCCGATGTGCCCCACCTTGGCATTGGGGATCAGGTTCAGGATACCATCCACCATGCCCAGGCCGGCCCGCAGGATGGGGATGATGCCGATGGGCTTGCCCGCCAGCATTTTGGCGTTGGTTGTGCAAATGGGCGTTTCGATCTGCACATCCTCGGTGGGCAGGTTCCTCGTCACTTCATACACCATCAGCATGGAAATCTCGTCCAAAAGCTCCCTGAATTCCTTGCAGCCCGTGTCCTTCTGGCGCATGATGCTCAGCTTATGCTGGATCAGCGGATGGTTGAATACGTGTACCTTGCTCATGGAAACCCCTTCCTTTCGTGTCGGCCCGCTTCCGAAAGCCTATTCTGATTTCATTTTCTGATTATACCTGAAAATTCCCCGCTTGGCAAGGTCAAGACAGGGATCATTTCAGGAAAAATGATAAAGATTCGG
>CAJOPV010000042.1 GCA_905236495.1 uncultured Christensenellaceae bacterium | reverse complement strand
CTTCGTTATCCAGCTTATGGGTATCGGAGGCCCCCACCCCGTTGTCCGGCTTCACGATCACGGGGAAGGACACCTGCCGGATGAAGGCCATGCAGCCCTCGTAATCGTCCACGATATGATACCGGGCGGTGGGGATGCCCGCCTGCCGGTAGTATTCCTTCATGCCGCTTTTGAATTTGACGCGGGTCATGTCCTTCACGTGCCAGCCGGTGGGAATGTTGAAATCGTCCCGCAGCATGGCGTCCCGCTCCAGCCAGTATTCGTTGTTGCTTTCCACAAAGTCAATGCGCCCGTACTTGCTGATAAAAAACGCCACGGCGCGATAGACCTCGTCGTAGTTTTCCAGGCAGCCCACCTTGTAATACTCGTGCAGGCTGTCCCGAAGTTCCCTATCCAGGCCGTCGTAGGGGGCGTCCCCCACCCCCAGCACCCTGAGGCCGTTGTTTTTCAGCTCTCTGCAGAATTTCCAGTAGTTGGTTGGAAAATTAGGGGAGATAAAAACAAAATTGCGCATGGTTTTCTCCTTTCTTTAGTCAAGAAGATGGGGAACGTGATAAGCCACCTGCTTATACCACCAGTCCCAGTCGTGGGCGCTGTCATAGCCCCAGATATCGAACCAGACGCCGATGCCCTTCTCCCGGCAGATATCCCGCAGGCGGAAGGTGGTCTCCGGGATCTCCCAGGCCCCCTGACCCACCACGATGATGCCCCGGCCGCTGTTGTAGCGCCCGATCCAGGGGTGATCGGCGGGCATGCCCGCCAGGTAATCCACCGGGCTGTTGAGATACACGTTTTCATCCCTGTACCCGTCAAAGCCGTAATCGGCGGTATAAATGCCGCTTAAGGCCAGCAGACCGTCGAAAAGGTCCGGGCGGCGGAAGAACAGGTTTGCCGCGTGGGTAGCCCCCAGGGAACAGCCGAAGGCGATGAGGCCGGGATAGCCTGTCCATCCGTTCTGCCGGTTGGCGTAATCCCGGGCGAAGGGCACGATTTCATCGCAGATGAATTTCATCCATTGCTCGTGCCGCCAGGCCCGCCAGCCCGGGTCGGCCCCCTTGTTGCTCCAGGTTTCCTGGTCCAGGGTGTCGATGGCAAACACCATGCACCTGCCCCCCTCGATCCAGGGGGCCCAGGCGTCGGTCATACGGAAGTTCTCAAAATCGAAAAACCGCCCGTTCTGACAGGGGATGAACAAAACCGGCCTGCCGGCGTGCCCATACACCTTGAGCTCCATATCCCGGCCCAAAGCGGGGCTGTATTCCTTAAAATATCGGGTCTCCATTTATTTTCACTCCCTATCGTAAAACAGATGAGGCATAAAGAAAGGGATCTGCTCCTCCCAGCAGGCCTCGCAGTGATCGCCGTTGGGAACGATGCGGGCAGTGACATACACGCCCCGTTCCGTCAGTGCCGCCGCCGTATCCATAAAGCAATGCAGCATGCCCTGATGATTGCCCATTTCCCGGCTGCCGTAATCCATATACACCACGGTGCCTTCTTCGTACGCCGCTTTGCGGATCAGGGGGGCCATCTGCCCCCGCACCAGCCACACCGAGGGGCTCAGGGCCGCCGCCCGGCTGAATACGTGGTTATAGGCCGTGACGGCGTACAGGCTCATCAAGCCCCCCATGCTGCTGCCGGCGATGAAGGTATGCTCCCGATCCGGCAAAGTGGGGTATTTTTCATCGATGAGGGGCTTTAAGGTGCCCGTCAGCCAGTCCATGAATTTTTTGCCCCGGCCCACCACGCGCCCGAAGCCCTCCTCCTCAAAGGTGAAGGGAGAATACTCGCTGAGCCGCCCGTGGGGAGGCCGATGGTTGCAGTCCACCGCCACCACCATGAGGGGCGTTTCCGTTTCATCCAGGTACTCCCCCATGCCCCAGGCTTTGCCGTAGGTGGCGTGAGCATCGAAAAACACGTTATGCCCGTCAAACATGTACAGCACCGGGAAGCGGGCGTCCTCATCCTCCTCCGCCTGGGGCGGCAGATACACATACACCCGTCGGGGCTTTTTGCCCGTGACGGGCGTCACCGGGATGCCAAAGGTTTCGATCATGCCCTCACCCCTTTCCGAATAACGGCGAAAACGCCTTGGGTAAGTGTATCACAAGCGAAGGCCGGATACAAGAATAATCCCGGCAAAACATGCTTTTTTCCGTTTTCTCCGCTTATTCCTTGCGGCGGAAGGGAAAAAGGCTGTTATACTGGAAAAAAGCCTGGTTCTCAAAAGATGAAAACGAAAGGAAGAAACCACATGAAAAAGCTGACCGCGCTGCTTTTGGCCCTGATGATGGCCTGCCTGCTCGTCCCCGCCCTGGCGGAGGATTACACGGGCGAATGGTATCTGGTGTCGGTTTCCGCCGGAAGCATAACCGTCAATCCCGCCGATACAGGCATATCCTCCACCTTGTCGCTGACCGCCGACGGCTCCATCACAATATCTTACACCCAGGAGGATAACTCCGATTTCTCCACAGGTTCCTGGGAGGCCACCGAAACAGGCATCAAAGTGTTTTCCGACGACGACGTCGTGCTTCTCATCTTTGCCGACGGCGTGATGACCTTTGGCACCGAAGAAGACGGGCTCTACACCGTAAGCCTGCTGGAAGACGGCGCCCTGATGATCTCCGATGGCTCGGAAGACCTGCCTCTCGTCCTGTACTTTGAAAAGGTAGCGGCGGAGGAAGCGCCGGCGGCCTGATCTTATCCGTTATAAATCATTGACCGGGACGCGGTTTTTCGCCGCGCCCCGGTTTTTTGCGGTTTACTTTTTCTCGATCTCCCGGATCAGGGCCAGCACCTGCGCCGTTCCGTCGGCGGGGGGCGCTTCCGTCAGGCGGCGGATCAGGTTATCCCGGTCCCTTTGCAGGGCGAAGATCGCCTCCGCCAGGGTGTCCGCCGTCATGTTTTCCTGCAAAAGCACGTGGCACAGGCCCCGCTTGCGGAAGGATTCGGCGTTCAAAATCTGGTCCCCCCGGCTGGCCCCCTTGGGGTAGGGCACCAGCAGCATGGGCTTTTTCAGGGCCTGGAACTCGCAGATGGCGTTGCTGCCCGCCCGGGAGAGGATCAGCTCGGCGCAGGCGATGGCGTCCGGCAGATCGTCGGAAAGGAACTCAAACTGCCGATACCCCGGCAGGGCAGCCAGGCTTTCATCCAGGTTGCCCTTGCCCGTCAGATGCAGCACGTCCATTTCAGGCAAAAGCCGGGGCAGCGCTTCCCGCAGGGCCTTGTTGACGCTTTGCGCCCCGGAGGAGCCGCCCACCATCATCAATACGGGCTTCTGCCCCGAAAAACCCGCCAGGGCCAGGCCCTTTTCCCGGCTGCCGGAAAACAGCGCCTTCCGCATGGGCGTGCCGGTGCACACCGCCTTTTCCCCCAGCGCCTGGGCGCATTCCGGGAAGGTGGTGGCGATTTTTTTTGCGAATTTGCCGCAGATCTTATTCGCCAGGCCTGGGGTCAGGTCGCTTTCGTGGCACAAAACCGGCACCCGATGCAGCCACGCCCCCACCACCACCGGCACGGAAACGAAGCCCCCCTTGGAAAAGCACACGTCGGGCTTCAGCTTTCCCATGAGCCGGGCGGATTGAAAGGCCCCGTGGATCACCCGAAAGGGATCGGTAAAATTCTTCCAATCGAAATACCGGCGCAGCTTGCCGCTTTTGACGGCGTGATAGGTGACGCCATCCATCGCCTCCATCATGCCCCGTTCGATGCCGTTTTCCGTGCCGATGTAATGCACGTCGTAGCCCGCCGCCAGCAAATGGGGCAGCAGAGCCAGATGGGGCGTCACGTGCCCGGCGGTGCCGCCGCCTGTGAGTACGATGCGTTTCATGCTTTCTCCCTCCCGCCTAAACTATTATATCCCTTTCCCGCCGCTTATTCAACCGCCCTGATGATTCCGATTGGGGCCCCGGAGGAAATCCCCCGCCTGGGCGGGAAAGGGCAGGGGGATCAGCACCCGCTGGCCCGCCACGGAAACGGTATCCCGTTTCTCCCCGGTTTCCGCCAGCGTGATGCTTTCCGCCCGGAAGGGAAAGGCCCCCGCCGGGCAAAGCAGCTCCAGGGTGTCCCCCGCGTAAAAGCGGTTTTTCACCTCCAGAAGGGCCATGCCGTCCCGCTGATCCTCCACCCGGCCTACGTACTCCATCTCCTGGGCAAACCCCGCCGCGCCGCCGGCAGGGGCGGGCGGGCCGAAATAAAAGCCGGTATTGAAGGGCCGGTGGCTGGCCTTGCGAAGCTCCCTTTCCAGCTCGGGCAGCAAGGCGCGGTAGCGGCTTTCGCCCTCCTTCAGGGCGTCCAGCGCCCGGCGATAGGCCCCCACCACGGTAGCGACGTAATACTCCGTTTTCATCCGCCCCTCGATCTTGAGGCTTTCGATACCGGCAGCCATCAGCTCCGGCAGGTGGGCGAGCATATTCAAATCATAAGCCGAGAGCAGGTAGGTGCCCCGTTCATCCTCCTGGATGGGCCAGTATTCCCCGGGGCGCTTTTTCTCCACCAGGGCGTATTCCCAGCGGCAGGGCTGTGCGCACTGGCCCCGGTTGCCGCCCCGGCCCGTCAGATGATCGCTGAGCATGCACCGCCCGGAATAGCTCATGCACATGGCCCCGTGAACGAAGGCCTCCAGCTCCATATCCTCAGGCAGCGCCTGCCGAAGGGCGCCGATCTTCTCCAAGCTCAGCTCCCTTGCCAGCACCACCCGCCGGGCTCCGTTCTCGTAATAAAACCGGGCCGCCTCGGCGTTCAGGGTGTTGGCCTGAGTGCTGATATGCAAGGGCAATTCCGGCGCTTCCCGCCGCAGGGCCAGGAAGGCCCCCAGATCGCTGACTAAGGCCCCATCCACCCCCATGTCCGCCGCCCGGCGGGCCGTTTCGACGAGGGCGGGCAGCTCGTCCTGATAGGGCAGGATATTCAGCGTCAGGTAAAACTTTTTGTGCAGGCCATGGGTCTCATCCAAGGCCTGCCCGAGCGCTTCCCAGGTGAAATTGCCCGCGTAGGCCCTCAGCCCGAAGGCCGGCAGCCCGCCATACACCGCGTCCGCCCCAAAGCGCAGGGCGGCTCGCAATTGCTCCATGCCCCCGGCGGGGGCCAATAACTCTGGCAGCATGCTTTCCTCTCCGTTTTTCAAGCTTTATTTCATTATAATGACAGGCAATTTGCCTGTCAAGGCACCGTATAAATGCCCGTATCCTGCGCATGCTAACCCCAAAGGAGGGATGAACGTGCGAAGGATGCTTATGACGCTGGCTTTGCTGCTGCTGTTTCCGCTGACCGCCCGGGGAGAATGGTATATCCGGGTGGTAGGCGGCGCCGATTCTCCCGCCGCCCAGGCGGAAAAGCTACGGGTGCGGGACGCGGTGCTCTCTCTGTGCCCGGTCTCCCCTGAGGGGCTGCCGGAAGCCCTTTCGGATATCCGAAAAGCAGTGGAAGCCATCTGCCCCGGAGAGGTGACGCTCCGCCCCTGGGCGCCGGCGGGCGCGCCTGCCCGGCCCACGCTGTATATCACCCTGGGAGAAGGCCAGGGCCACAACTGGTGGGGCGTTTTGTATCCCGACGCGCTGCAAATGGCGGCGGAGGCGGAAGAAACGGAAGGCGAAGAGATCGAATTTATTTGGCCCTGGTGGGAATGGCTGCGGGCCTTGTTCAATTTCTAATACGAATTGCCATGCCGAGGGGATACGGCATGGCAGTTAGAATAAACAGGTAAAAAGAAGCATATCCTGCCCGGGAGGGATGGATATGCTCTGGGCGGCGGCATGCGGGGCGTTGGCGGGGGCCATGCTGATATTTCCCGACACGGCGGCAGAGGCGGCCCGGCAGGGGCTATTCCTGTGGGCCCATGCCGTGGCCCCCACCCTGGGGCCCTTTATGGCGTGCATGCTGATGCTCTCCTCCCGGCTGGGAGGCGGGCTGTGGCCCCGGGTGGTGATGGGATGGCTGTGCGGTTCGCCGGGAAGCGCCCGGCTTTTGCTGTCGGCAAAGCCCCAAGGCCGGGCCGCCCTGCGCTGCGCCGCCCTGACGGGCACCATGAGCCCCATGTTTTTCCTGGGCACGGCGGATGGCTGGCTGGGCGGCGGCGGAATGGCGGTGCTGGTCTGTCACCTGCTGGGGGCCTTGCTAATGGGCCTGTGCATTCCGGCGGACATGAAAGCCGCCGCCCCGGCTGATCCCCTGCCGCTGCACGCCGCCCTGCGGGACAGCGCCGCCGCCCTGCTTCTGATCGGCAGCTGCATGATGCTGGGGTGCGTATCCGCCGCCCTGACCGCCCGGGCGCTGCCCTTCCTCTCCCGGGAGCTCACCGCCGCGCTGCAATGCGGCCTGGAGGTGACGGCGGGGGTGAAGGCGCTGATCGCCCTGGGCGGCCCCCTGACGCTGCCCCTGGCCTGCGCCGCCTGCTCCTTCGGAGGGCTCTCCCTGCTCATGCAGAACGCCGCCTTCTGGCAGGAGAGCGGCGTGGGCATGGGGCGGCTGTTCCTTCTGCGCCTGATCCACGGCGTCGTCTCCGGCGCGCTTTGCTATGCGTTGACATGCATGCTATACTAAAGCAAAGGCGGTGAGGGCATGCGGATCACGGTGGAAAAGAAAAAGCGTCGGCTGACGCTGACAGCCGATGACGGGACAACGCTTTTTTCCTGCCCCGCAGCCCTGGGGGCCGCCCCGGAAGGGCCCAAGGGAGCCGCCGGGGACGGCAGGACCCCGGAGGGGAACTATTTTGTGTGCCTCAAAAAAGCGGGCAAGTACGGCCCCGCCCTGGGGGTCAGCTATCCCAACGAAGAGGACGCCCGCCGGGCCGGGGCGGAGGAGGCCCTGATCGCCTGCATCCGGGACCGGGCCGCAAAGGGGCTGCGGCCCCCCTGGGGCACGGCGCTGGGGGGCGAAATCTATATCCACGGCGGCGGCGCGGACCGGGACTGGACAGCGGGCTGCATCGCCCTCAGCGATCAGGACGCCGAAACGCTGTACGCGCTTGTGCCCGCGGGCACACCGATTACGATCCTGCCATAAAACAGCATCCTAAAGAAGCCCGCCGGAAGCGATCTGCTTTCGGCGGGCTTTCGTTACTCGGCCTTGTATATCATGATCGTCAGGGCCCCGTCCTGGGCGGTGGCGTCCATGCGGACGGGGAAGGGGTAATCGTTTCGGAAGCGGAAATTCAGCGTGCTGTTTCCCACGGCGGCATCCACGCCGATGGGCAGGTAGCTGGCCCCGTTATCCCCATGGGCCCGGCGCTGCAATACGGTGAGGCCCGGCAATTGCAGCACCGCGTTATACAGCGTGGAGCTGACCTGGCAGGTGCCCCCGCCGTAGCCCTGCTGCAATTCGTTGTTTACCAGCACTCCGGCGGGCATGTAGCCCTCCGAGGGCCGATAGGGCCCCACGTCCCGGTTGAAATTCAGGTTATCCCCGGCGCCGAGGGGCAAGCGGCACAGCTTCCCGCAGGCCACGGCGATATTCGCCATGCGGTTCAGGTTGGATTCGTCTTCGGTGATCTTATAAAAGGAAGTATAAGCGGCGATGGGCCGATCCGTGCCCGCCGTCTCCGGGGCCTCATAAACGGGCAGGATCTCCTCCAGCAATCGGGTATCCAGATAGCCGTACTGCCGGTGATAGATCACCTTGCCAAAGCCCCCCTCGAACCCAATGAAGGAAACCCGGGCCCCCTGATGCAGCGTGATCAGCGTGTCCCCGCCGCCGGGGGCGGTGGTGACCGGGGCGTCCGGGGCGGCGACAGCGGATATAAAGTGGTTAAAATCCACGCCGTAGGGCGGGGTGGAGGCGCTGTCAACCGTCTTGGGATAATCCAGGCACACCCGGCGGATATAGCCGGTGATGCCCCCGCTTTGATAGGTCACCAAAGCGAAGGTGGGGTTCAAGGCGTGGACGGTGACATAGCGGCCCTTTGGGACGGTGCCGATCTGATTCACCCCCTCGGTGCCCTCCCAGCCGGCATAAACGATGCCGGTAAAGCACACGTGGGCGGTATAGAGCCGGGGCAGGGGCGTTTCCTCCGCCCGGGCGGCCCCCGAAAGCAGGAGCGCCGCCGCCAGCAGCGCCAGCAGCCGTTTCATTGCTTAAGTCTCCTTATAGATCGCCACGAACAAAACCAGATCGTGGGTGGAGGCGTCGATGCGGATGGGGAAATCGTAATCGTTGCGGAAGATCAGGTTCTGGGTGACGGTGCCGGAGGCGGCGTCCAGCCCGTGGGGAAGGTAAGAGGCGGCGTTATCCCCGTGGGGATTGCGGTGCAGCGTGGTGATGCCGGGCAATTGCAGCAGGGCGTCCCACAGGGTGGAGGAAACCTGGCAGCTGCCGCCGCCGTAGCCCTGCTTGGTTTCCCCGTCCACCAGCACCGGGGCCAGCTTATAGCCGTTGGCGGCGTTGAAGGGCATGACCTCGCTGTTGAAATTCATGGTTTCCCCGGGCTGCAGAACGTGGCTGATGAATTTGCAGCACACCCCCAGGTTCACGATGCGGTCCGGGTTATTGTTATAAAAAGAGGAAAAGACCGCGATAGGCGCATCCCCGGCGGCATACTCGCTGCCCGCCACGGGATAGACCTCGCTCAGGTTCCGGGTGTCGATATAGCCATAGACCCGCTTGTGGATCACCACGGCCCAGCCGTCCTCAAACCCCTCGATGGCGATCCGGGCGCCTTCGGTGAGGGTGGAGAGGGTCTCGCTTGCCTGATCCTTTTCCGCCTTCACCTCCACCGTGCGGTCAATGACGGTGTAATAGCTCATGGGCCAGATGGGATAATCCGGGGCGGTGCCGGGGCTGGTATTCGCCGTTACGTCGATGCGGTGGCGCAGCACATAGCCCACGTCGCCGTTATCCATCCTGATCTCCACCCAGCCGGGATACACGGCAGTGATGCTGAGCTTCTTGCCGGGATTATAGGTGGCAATGGCCCGGCTGTCCTTATCCATGGTTTTATATACGTTGGTGGTGCTGTTGGTCCACCGCTGACGGCTGACCTCCCCCTGGTAAATCACCTTTTTGCTTTCCGCCAGGGAAACGCCCGGCGCCGCCAGGCACAAAACAAGCACCAGCAGCAATCCCATACGCCCGATCTTCACTGCTTTTTCCTCCACGCTCTTCCTCTGTTTCCGCTTTGGAACCAGGCCCAAGCCCCCATTCTAAAGCGTATTTTATTATATCACGTTTTTCGGGAATGGCAAATATCCCAGGGAAAATTTACAAGCCGTTTATACGCGGCATGATCCCATGAAAAAAATACTTGCCTCAAATGGGATTATGTGCAATAATTGCTGTGTTATAAGCATATTGGAACAAGGAGGATACATTGATGCCAAATTTCCGGCGGCTCACAGCGGCGCTTTTGTCCCTTTTCCTGCTGCTGAGCGCGGGCGCCGCGGCAGCGGAGGAGCCCCTCTATCCTATCCACAATAAAAACGCGGACGATTATCTGCTTGCGCTCTACGGCCCGGAAAGCGGCGTGCAGTGGGTTTTTCAGCCATGGTCTTTCAGCGTTGCCTGCGAGCGTGCGACGGTCTCCGGCGAAATGAACGAGGCGCTCCAGGTCACCTCCGTCACGGTTGCCGCCATCACCCCGGAGGAAAGCGAATGGGCAGATGCGCTCAATCAAATGCTGGATGCATTTTTCGATGCCCTGGGCATCTTCATGCCCGGTGCTTATGAAGTCGTCGCCAACGGAAATTCGATGACGTTCATCGACGATCCCTGGAAGGTTTCTCTCCAGGACGGAATCTGTTTTTCCATAGAAAAAACGGATGGCTCCATCCTCTTTGAAAGCGCCCAAGCATTGCAATCCAAACTGGAAAATCACGGCATCCTCGTTTATGAGGGGGCCTGCCAACGCAGCGCCTTCGCAAGCGATGGTTATCTGGAAACCTTCGTTCAGCTCAACGAGGCGCTCCAGGTCACTTATGTTCAGCTGACCTGCAACAGCGATAATCCCGAATATATCAAGGGCGTCCTTGACACGGCGGCAAACAATCTGCTGTGGGGCGCTCCGAATGCCCGGGCCGGAATCATGATCAACGAACAGTACGACCAGATAGCGGTGGACGATGCTCTGTCTGAGGAGGCGGAGGATTACACCCTTTTCCTGTATAAAGGCCAAAATGAAGCCGTTTTCCGCATTATTGTCAATCAGGTGCCGGGGAACGCCTTATCCTTCCTGAGCAAGGACAGCCTGGAGGATCGCATGGCGGCGCTGGAAAACGCCCGCATCCAGGCGGAAGAGGAGCAGCGCCGGGCGGAGGAAGAAGCGGCGGCCCAGCGCCAGGCCGCGGGCCAGGAAGCCCTGGCAAGCATCGATACCACCGCCCAAATCGAGCCCACCATGCTCTATAGCGACGGCGGCCTCACGGTGACGGCCCTTGCCCTGGTCTATGACGCGGATCGCGGCGGCGGCCCCGCCATCGGCGTGCAGCTCCGGGCCGAAAAGGCGGAGGGCGTGACGCTGGAGAGGCTGAGCGTTTCCGCCGATAGCCTGAACCGCTTTCAAGGCCGCATCAGCACCTCCGGCGGCAATTTCAACAGCACCCAGGAAACCTACGGCAGCGCAGCGGCCGTGGTGGAGGATACCCTTTGGTATCCGCTTTCGGACGTGCAGGCAGCCTTCCCCGGCTTTGCGGGGATCAGCAGCCTGGATCTGCACGTGAATATCCATCCCGCCGAGCAGGATTGGATCCATTCCGATCCCGTGCGCCTTTCCACGGGCCTGGCGGAAGCGCCGCTGCCGGGTCGGCTGCTATTCTCCCAGGACGGTGTCGCCGCTTCCCTGACGGGCGCCGTATCCGAGGCGGACGATAGGGGCCGGGTCCAGATCGGCCTGGCGCTGGAAAATGAAACGGATGAGGCGGTCACGCTCTATGCCAGTGATATCAACCAGCGCCTCAACGAAGCGCCTGCCTACTACGTCATCGGCATGCTGGAAACCGTTCCCGCCCATTCCCGCGTCCTGGCGGAGCTTGATTTCAGGCTTGGCGAGGCAAACGTCCAAAGCCTGGCGGAAATCGAATCCCTGACCTTTGACCTGGTGGATTACGACGCCTACTGTCAGGACCCCTGGTCCGCCCCCGCCCTGGCCTGCGTTGCCCTGACCGCTGCGGACCTGGGCGCATCCCCTGAGGAGATCGCTGCCGCCCAGTTCAACCCCTATGCGGAGGAGCTGCCGGAGCAGGTGCTTTGCGAAGCGGATGGGATGACGCTGCGGCTGCTGGGCCTTTCAAAAGACGGGCAGTCGGTGATCTTCCAGCTGGAAAACAGCAGCGACGCCTGGGGCGAAGTTGGCCTCAAGGATATCTGCGTCAACGGCTGGCAGATGGACGATCATCACGATACCTATACCCTTCAGATATCCGCCAACGGCACCGGGAAATACCCGCTGAACCTGGGCCGGGGCGTGCCCGATTTCAACGGCTACGCCGATATCCGCTTTACCGTCTCCTTCTATCGGGACGACCCGGAAAACGCCGAGCCGGAAGCGGTCTATTATCATATGTTTGTCACCAGAGTAGGCGACGAGCCCGTGCCCATCGCCCTGACCCCCGTCCACCCGGCGGAGGTGACCTATCAGGATGCGGGCGACGTGCTGCTGGATGCGGATGGCGTGCGCCTCCTGTATCAGGGGCGTGCGGAAAACACCGGCAGCGATCTGGAATATAAACTGCTGATCATCAACGAAACGGATAAAGACATCCGCCTGGACGACAGCGCCGAGCCGCTTTACGGCGCCTCTCCTGCTTTCTTTTCCCTTAACGGGAAGGAAGGGGAAACCTATGGGCTGATTTATAATACTCACGTGAAGGCGGGGATGCGGAGCTATGCCAGGCTGATCATCCGGGACAGTACGCTGGCAGATATGGGCTTCACACCCGAAGAGCTCAAAACGCTGGATATGAGCGTCTCCCTGTTCCCCGATAATTACAAGAACGATTATGTCACCTTCCCCGTTCATATCGATCTGAACTAAAAAAGTATATCCATCGCAAAGGGAGCGCAGGGGCCGCCGCCTCTGCGTTCTCTTTACATCCGGGAAGGATTTTGATATAATTTAATTGGTGAAAGAGGCCGAGGAAGGAGGGAGCCCCATGGCGTTTGCGCACCTGCACCTGCACACGGAATACAGCCTGCTGGACGGCGCGTGCCGCATCAAAAAACTGGTGAAGCGGGTCCGGGAGCTGGGCATGGACAGCTGCGCCGTGACGGACCATGGGGTGCTCTACGGCGCGGTGGAATTTTACCAGGCCTGCAAGGACGAAGGCATTCACCCCGTCATCGGGTGCGAGGTCTATGTGTGCCCGGATATGGAAGACAAGCGCTCCCTTTCCCGGGATTACAGCCATTTGATCTTGCTGTGCGAAAACGAGACGGGCTACCGTAACCTGATGTATCTGGTCAGCGAAGCCTTTACCCGGGGGTTTTATTACAAGCCCCGGATGGATTACGCCCTGATCCGAAAGCACCGCGAGGGGCTGATCTGCCTGTCCGCCTGCATTTCCGGCGACCTGCCCAAGATGCTGCTGGACGAAAGGTATCACGACGCGGAAAAGTACGTGCGGGACATGCAGGAGCTGTTCGGCCCGGATCACTTTTATATCGAGGTCATGGATCATGGCCTGCCGGAGGAAAAGACGGTGATCCCCCGGCTCATCGACATGAGCAAAAAAACGGGGGTTCCTCTCGTCACCACCAACGACTGCCATTACCTGAGGCGGGAGGACGCCGACGCCCAGGAAGTGCTCATGTGCATCCAGACGGGAAAGACCCTGGAGGACGACCAGCGGATGCGCCAGCATACCCAGGAGCTGTACGTAAAATCCGAAGAAGAAATGCGGCAATTGTTCCCCGATCTGGGGGACGCCGTTGAACGCACGGAGGAGATCGCCAAGCGGTGCCGGGTGGATTTTGATTTCCATACCGTGCATCTGCCCCGCTACGACGTGCCGGCGGGCGAAACGGCGGAAAGCATGCTGCGCAGGCTGTGCGAGGAGGGGCTTTCCCGGCGCTACGCCCCCGACGATCAGGCGGCCCGGGACCGGCTGGAATACGAGCTTAACGTCATCACCCGAATGGGGTATGTGGATTACTTCCTCATCGTGTGGGATTTTATCAAGTACGCCAAGGATCACGGCATCATGGTGGGCCCCGGACGGGGCAGCGGCGCGGGCAGCATCGTGGCCTACTGCCTGAACATCACCATGCTGGATCCCCTCAAATACCAATTGCTCTTTGAACGCTTCCTGAACCCGGAACGGGTCTCCATGCCGGATATCGACGTGGATTTCTGCTACGAGCGCAGGCAGGAGGTGATCGACTACGTGGCCCGGAAGTACGGGCACGATCACGTGTGCCAGATCATCACCTTCGGCACCATGGCGGCCCGGGGCGTGATCCGGGACGTGGGCCGGGTGCTGGGCTACCCCTACGCGGAGGTGGATCAGGTCGCCAAGGCGGTGCCCATGGCCCTGGATATGACGCTGGAAAAAGCCATGAGCCAGAGCCGTGATCTGAAAAGCATGTACGATACCGACCCCCGGGTGCGCCGCCTGATCGATACCGCGGCCACCCTGGAGGGCATGCCCCGCCACGCTTCCACCCACGCCGCCGGCGTCCTCATCACCCGGGAGCCCGCCACCCATTACGTGCCCCTGCAAAAGAACGACGACGTCATCACCACCCAGTACCCCATGGGCATCATCGAAAAGCTGGGGCTGCTCAAAATGGACTTCCTGGGCCTGCGCACCCTCACCGTGATCCGGGATACCCTGGACATGCTGGAAAAGCGGGGCATCCGTTTGAAGCCCGAGGATATCCCCATGGACGACCCGGGGGTGTTCGATATGATCTGCGCCGGGGATACGGACGGGGTGTTCCAGCTGGAAGGCGGGGGCATGCGCGCCTTCCTTACCAACATGCGGCCCCGCAGCTTTGAGGATATCATCGCCGCCATTTCCCTGTACCGCCCCGGGCCCATGGAATCCATTCCCCGGTACATACGGGGCAAGCAGCAGCCCGAAACCGTGCAGTACAAGACCCCCCTGCTGGCCCCCATCCTGGATGTGACCTACGGCTGCATGGTGTATCAGGAGCAGGTCATGCAGATCGTGCGGGACCTGGCGGGCTATTCCTACGGGCGCAGCGATCTGGTGCGCCGGGCCATGGCGAAAAAGAAAAAGGACGTAATGGCGAAGGAGCGGCAAAACTTCGTCTATGGAAACGAGCAGGAGCATATCCCCGGCGCGGTGTCCCGGGGCATCGAGCCGGCGGTGGCGGAGGGCATCTTCGACGAAATGACCGCCTTTGCCTCCTATGCCTTCAATAAGCCCCACGCCGCCTGCTACGCCGTGGTGGCCCTGCAGACGGGCTACCTCAAATATCATTACCCCGCCGAATTCATGGCGGCGCTGATGAATTCCGTCACCGGCAACGCCGCCAAGATCGCGGGCTATATCTATTACTGCCGCCAGAAGGGCATCCCCATCCTGCCGCCCCGGATCAATTCCTCCTTCCGTCCCTTCACGGTGGATACTATGGCGGACGGACGGGCGGGCATCCGCTTTGGCATGGGCGGGGTCAAGAACGTGGGCGACAAGGCGGTGGAGGCCGTGGTGCGGGAACGGGAGGCCCACGGCCCCTTCCGGGATATTTACGATTTCTGCCGCCGGGTCTCCTCGGAGGATATGAACAAGCGGGCGGTGGAAAGCCTCATCAAGGCGGGATGCTTTGACGATCTGGGGGCCCGGCGGGTGCAGTGCATCGCCGTTTATGAAAGCGCCATGGACGCCCAGGCCAACCAGCGTAAGCAAAATGTGACAGGCCAGGTGTCCCTGTTCGATTTCGGGCAGCCGGCGGAAAGCATGGCGGCGCCGGAAGCCTTTCCCGATCTGCCGGAATACCCCTTAAAGGAGCTGCTGGCTCAGGAAAAGGAAATGACGGGGGTGTATTGCTCCGCCCATCCTTTGGATGAATACGCGGAATACCTCAGGCACCTGGAGGTCAACACCGCCGTGATCCAGGAGTATGCCGAACGGGAGGATCAGGGCCTCAGCGAGGACGGCAAAAAAGTGACCCTGGGGGGCATCATCGTGGAGACCCACGCCAAGGCCACCCGGAAGGGAGCCATGATGGGCTTTCTGACCCTGGAGGATCAGACCGGGCAGATCGAATGCCTGCTGTTCCCCAAGGTGTTCGAGCGTTACAGCCATTCCATCGCCGCCGATCAGGCGGTGCTGGTGACGGGGAGGCTCTCCGTCCGGGAGGACGAGGATACCAAGCTGCTGGTGGATGGCATCGAGCCGCTGACCGGCGCTCGCCCCGCCGGGGCCCGGCCCCCCGCCCAGGCCCTCTCCGACGCCCAGATCGCAAAGGCCGCCCCGGAAAAGCTGTACCTGCGCATCCAAAGGGCTCAGATGGCTTCCGTTCAGGAGGTGCTCGCCGCCCTGCCGGGGGAGGTGCCGGTGTATATGAATCTGCCGGAGGAGAATATCACGCTTCTGTGTCCCCGGCATTTGTGGGTGTATGACGGGCAGACCGCCATCGGGGCCCTCTCTTCGCTTCTGCGCCCGGAGAGCATGAAGACGGTCCTCAAAAACGTCCCCGGAAAGGAGGGGCAGCCGTGAAGCTTCAGCCCCAATTGAACCTGCGCAAGGCCGCCCTGTACGTCGTCGTCATCAACGCCATGGAGATCATCGCCGCCGTGGCGCTGGTGGTGCTGGTGCTCAACGACCAGTTCAACCGCACCCTGCAGGGCCCCCTGGGGGATATCCTGGTTTTGACGCTGGCTGCGGTGGTATCCTGGGGTGCGGTGATGGATATCCGGGAAGCCCTGAAGGCCATCCGCATGACCGAAAAGCTGCGGGGCCTGGACGAGACCGTCACCCAGATGACGGATCTGAACACCGCCCTGCGGGCCCAGCGCCATGATTTCCTCAACCACCTGCAGGTGGTATATAGCCTGATGGAAATGCGGGAATATGACGAGGCCAACCGCTACATCGAGCAGGTGTATGGGGATATCCAGGCCGTGAGCCGCACCATGAAAACGGCCTGCGCCCCGGTAAACGCCCTGCTCAGGGCCAAGGTCGCCGAGGCGGAGGGCAAGGGCATCCAGGTGGAATTATCCGTCAATGCCGCCTGGGATCAGTTGCCTCTGCCGGCCTGGGAAATGTGCCGGGTGCTTTCCAATCTGATCGATAACGCCATAGACGCGCTGGAGGGACGGGAGGGCCCCCGGCTGCTCATCGAGCTTCGGGAGGATGTGAAAAGCCATTCCTTCACCGTGGGCAACAACGGCCCCATGATCCCCGAAAAAAGCCGGGCCGCCATCTTCGAGGCCGGGGTATCCGGCAAGGGCGAGGGCCGGGGCATGGGCCTCTATATCGCCCGGGAGACCCTGCGCTCCGCAGGCGGCGACCTGACCGTGAAAAGCACGGAGGAATTCACCGCCTTTTCCGGCTTTGTGCCCAAGACCCTGAAAGCAGCCGATGAAACCGTTTCAAACTGAAATGAGGATTTGCCCGTGGAACCGAAGGATACCATCGCCGCATTAGCCACCGCCCCGGGAGAGGGGGGCATCGCCATCGTGCGCGTAAGCGGCCCCAAGGCCGAGGAGCTTTTATCCGCCCTGTTCACCCCCGCCCATCCCTGGGAAAGCCACCGCATGTACTACGGGCATATCGCCTTTCAGGGCCAGGCCCTGGATGAATGCATGGCGGTGCTGTTCCGCGCACCCCGGAGCTATACCCGGGAGGACGTGGCGGAGATCCACCTTCACGGCGGGGCCTGGGCGGCCCGGGAAGCCCTTGCCGCCCTGTACGCCCTGGGGGCCCGGGCGGCGGAGCCGGGAGAATTTACCAAGCGGGCTTTTTTGAACGGGCGGGTGGACCTGAGCCGGGCGGAGGCCGTGATGGCCCTGATCTCCGCCCAGGGCCGCCGGGCCGCCCGGGCGGCGGTGCGGCAATTGGACGGGGGCGTCAGCGGCTTTATCCGCGCCGCCCAGGAGGAGCTGCTTTCCCTGCTTTCCGGCGCGGCAGCAGCCATCGATTACCCGGAGGAGATCACCTGGGAGGAGGCGGCAGCCGATCTGGAGGGCGGCGCCCGGGCCCTGGCGGAAAAGCTGGAATCCGCCTGCGACGAGCGGGGGGCCCGCATCGCCGCCCAGGGGCTGGAAGCGGTGCTGTGCGGGCGGCCCAACGTGGGCAAATCCAGCCTGCTCAACGCCCTGTCCCGGCAGGAGGCCGCCATCGTCACCGATATCCCCGGCACCACCCGGGATATCGTCCGGGCCGACGTGATGATCGATGGGCTGACGGTGCATTTTTCGGATACCGCCGGTCTGCGGGAGGGCAGCGACCCCATCGAGCGCATCGGGGTCAGCCGCGCCCGCCGGGCCATCGCCGGGGCAGACGTGGCGCTGATCGTGCTGAACGCATCTCAGCCCTTGACGGAGGAGGATGAAGCGCTGCTGCGGGATACCCAGGACGCCCCCCGGATCGTCGTTATGAACCAGTGCGACCGGCAAATGATCCTGCGGCCTGAGGACTTTGAGGCCCCCGCCGTTGTTTCCGCCGTGACAGGGGAAGGCATCCCGCTGCTGGAAAAGCGCATCGCTGCCTTCGGGGCGGGGGCCGGGGAAAGCGCCCTCACCCAGCAGCGGCACATGGATCTGGCCCGCCAGGCCGCCCGTTCCCTCCTCGCCGCCGCCGACGCCTGCCGGGACGGGGACCCGGTGGACCTTGCGGTGATCCACTTGCAGGAGGCCCTTGCCTGCCTGGGCCGGGTCACCGGGGAGCAGGTGGATGAAAAGCTCATCGACGAAATCTTCTCTCGTTTTTGCGTGGGAAAGTAAGCGCGGGCGCTGCGTGCCCCCGCGTGCCGCACAGGCTTTCTTGCGGCGCTGCGCATCGCGGACAGAAAAACTGCAAGGAATGAATTTTGCAAGCGGCATTCTCCCCGCCCGGCAAAGCCGGTGGGTACGATTACGGTCAAGGGGCGTTCCTCTTGACCCCCCTCCGCGATCGCTTTATTTCATATGATCGATAAATGAGTAAAAAAGAACAAGAAATAAAGATCGAATTTTCCCGAATACGTTGAAATGCCTGAAATAATCTGTTATAATACCATCACACACCGATCCTGTCCCCGCCTTTGCGCTTTGCCGCCCGGCAAGGCCAGCGCGTCCCCCGATACAAAAGGAAAAATACCTGATGACGCATGAAAGGCTTACGGGATGGGCTGTCCGGCAAGTCTTTTTCCTTGCCCCGGCACGCGGAAAAACCCTTTACCATCTCATCCCAAGGAGGAACGCATGAGCGAACAATTGGAAAAATTATCTGTATTGGAGCTGCGCCAGAAGGCCAAAGAACTGGGGGTCAAGCTGGGCGCGGGCATGAACAAGCAGGGCATTGTTGAAAAGCTCCGGGCCGCTATGGAAACGGAGGCGCCTGCCCCTGCCCGGCCCGTGCGCAGCGCCGTGCTGATCACCGACGACGAGCCGGACGAGGAGGAGGATGAT
>CAJOPV010000041.1 GCA_905236495.1 uncultured Christensenellaceae bacterium | reverse complement strand
TTTCGACTTTCATCCGCAGGACCGGGTCTCCCGGTCCGAGGAGCAGTCAGGATGACTGCTTCCGATATCCATTTGCGACCGTAAAATAGCGTTTCCGGGCAAAATGCCCGGAAACGCTATTTTACAGCAAATTGATGCAATCCATCGAAAGTCTGTCTGCAGACTTTCGATGGCAGAGCATCGACTTTGTCGATGCTCTGGGAAGGATCCCTTGATCCTTCCGCATGAGTTTAATGGGTTTAATCCCCCATGAACGCCTGCTTGTTCAGCGGGATCAGGGCGGCCTTGCGCCCGGTGAACTTTTCCGTGAACACCTCTTCGCAGATGGTTTCGGGCTTCACCACGCCGGTGCGGCGGACCACCTCGCCCAGCATCACCATGTTGGCAACCTTATCGTTGCCCAGGGCCGAGGCCCGGGCGGACAGATCCACGGGGACGGCCTGGATATCGTCCCGGTTCGCCTTGCGGTCGATGATGGATTCGTTGTAGAACAGGAAGCCGCCGGGCTTTACCATGGGCTCGAACTTATCCATGGAGGGCAGGTTCATCACCACCGCGATGTCCGCCTCGTAGATCAGCGGGCAGGAAATGGGCTTATCGGAGACCACCACGGTGCAGTTGGCGGTGCCGCCCCGCATTTCGGGGCCGTAAGAGGGCAGGAAAGTGGCTTCCTTCCCTTCCAGCATGGCGGCCTGGGCGATCATCTGGCCCATCAGCAGCACGCCCTGACCGCCGGACCCGGCGAAAAACATCTTATACGTGCTCATGCTTCCTCCGCCTCCTTCGGCTCCTTGATCACGCCCAGGGGATAATACGCCATCACGTTGTTGCGCACCCAATCCAAGGCCTTCACGGGGGTCATGCCCCAGTTGGTGGGGCAGGTGGAAAGGAATTCGATCAAGGTGAAGCCCAGGCCCTTTTTCTGAATCTCAAAGGCCTTCCGCACGGCTTTCTTCGCCTGACGGACGTGGGCGGGGCTGTCCAGCGCCACCCGCTCCACATACACCGCCCCGTCGATGGAGGCCAGCATCTCGCTCATTTTCACGGGCATGCCGTTCAATTCCCTGCTGCGCCCATCCTGGCTGGTGGTGCTCTTTTGCCCGATGAGGGTGGTGGGGGCCATCTGCCCGCCGGTCATGCCGTAAATGCCGTTATTGATAAAGAAGGTAGTGAATTTTTCCCCGCGGACAGCGGCGTGGACGATCTCCGCCGTGCCGATGGAGGCCAGGTCGCCGTCGCCCTGATAGGTGAACACCATTTTATCCGGGTGGACACGGCGAATGCCGCTGGCAACGGCGGGGGCGCGCCCGTGGGCGGCCTCGCACATATCCACGTTCATGTACTGGTGAGCCATGACGGAGCAGCCGATGGGGGCCACGCCGATGGTATCCCCCAGTTCGCCCATCTCATCCAGCACCTCCATGATGATGCGGTGGGCGATGCCGTGGGTGCAGCCGGGGCAGTAATGGGTGGGCATATCGGTCATGCCCTTGGTATATTCAAAAATCGGCTTCATTTCAATCCCTCCAATACAGCCTTCGCCCGCTGGGCCACCTCGGGGGAGGTGGGCACCATGCCGCCGGTGCGGTGGGCCAGGAACACGGGCAGCCGCCCGTTCAGGGCCAACTGCACGTCGGTAATCATCTGGCCCATGGAAAGCTCGGCGGAAACGACGGCCTTCGTGGCGCTCCAATCGATCTCGTCAAAGGCCTTGTTGGGGAAGGGCCACAGGCTGATGGGCCGGATGAGCCCCGCCTTGACGCCCTGGGCCGCCAGGATCTCGATGGCCTCCCGGCAGATGCGGGCGGTGGTGCCGAAGGCGACGAACACCACCTCGGCCCCCTTGAGGTTTTCGCTCTCCCACCGGGCCAGCTCTTTTTCCGCCCGGGCGTACTTGGCAAACAGGTTTTCCACGTGCTCTTCCAGCTTTTCGGGCTGCATCCGCAGGGATTTTACCACCCGGCGTTCCCGATCCCCACCCCGGTCGTCATAGCCGGTGCAGGCCCAGTTCCGCTGCCCCGCGATCTCGCTGGGCTTCAAAACGGGCTTATAATCCGGCAGCTTCACGGGCTCCATCATCTGCCCGATCATGCCGTCGGTGAACACCATGATGGGGTTGCGCCAGGTCTGGGCCAGCTCGGTGCCCTCATAAAGCAGGTCCACCGCCTCCTGAATGGAGGAGGGGGCGAACACGGGAATGTGATAATCGCCGTTGCCGCCGCCCCGGGTGACCTGGTAGTAATCCGCCTGACCGGGCTGGATGCCGCCGATGCCGGGGCCGCCCCGGCTCACGTTCATGGCAAGCAGCGGCACCTCCGCGGAGCATAAAAAGCTCATGCCCTCCTGCATCAGGGCGATGCCGGGAGAGGACGAGGAAATAAACACGCTGCCGCCGGCGGCGCCGGCGCCGTAAGCCATGTTGATGGCCCCCAGCTCGCTTTCCGCCTGAATGAAGCAGCCGCCCACCTTGGGCAGCTCCCGGCTCATATATTCGGGCACCTCGCTCTGGGGCGTGATGGGATAGCCGAAATACAGCCGCGCCCCGCCCCGGATGGCGGCCTCGGCGAAGGCCTCGTTGCCCTTCATCAGCACTTTATCGGTGGTCATAGGTCGCCCTCCTCCTTCAGGTAAATCTCTATGGCCCCGTCAGGGCACATGGTGGCGCAGCTGGCACAGCCGATGCACGCCGCCTCATTCACCGCGCAGGCGGGGTGATAGCCCTTCTGGTTCACTTCCTTCGCCATGCCGATCACATCCTTGGGGCAGGCATTCCGGCACAGCTCGCAGCCCTTGCATTTTTCCGGGTGGAAAACGAGCTTGAATGACCGCATCTTCTTCCGTTCCTTCCTTCTTTATGGTTATTTATCCAGATAGGCGGGCCGCATGTACAGCCCCAGGGGACGAAGCGGGGCAATATCCGCCAGCGCCTCCGGGCTCACCAGGCCCGCGGGATAACAGGTGGCAAGCAAAGGGATGCCCATATTCCGGGATAATTGCTTTGCCTTTTCATACCCCTCCCGGATGATCTCCGCCGTGGTTTCCCGAAGCAGGTGGGTGTTGTTCACCAGCCCCGTCACCGGCATTTCCAGCTCCCGCTGAATGGCCTCCACATGCTCCCGGGCGTTTTCCACGGTGAGGGTCTCGTACCGGCGGAAATTCACCACCGCCCACAGCTCGTGATCCTCCCCCTGGAAATACTTGCTGAATTGCTTGAGCACCCTGGCCCCGGCGTCGTTGCCTCCCAAATCCACGATGGTCCGGCAGCCTTCATCCTCCAGGGGCGCCCGGAGCGCCGCCGTCAGGGCGGGCAGCTCCGCCGTGGTGCCGGTGGAATTGAACACGTCCGCGTAGAGGGATACGTGATGATCGCGGAGCAGCTGCATCCGCTCCCGGGAGCGGAAGTAAGGGTTCGCCACGTCCAGGTCCACCACCGCCAGCCGGGGATAGGCCCGATCCTTTCGGGCGGAAAGATCCATCGCCAGGCTCACCGCCAGCTCGGTTTTGCCGCTGCCGTAATGGCCCGCCACCACGATGATCCGCTGCATGGCCTCTCCCTTCCTCCCGTGTGGGATCGTGTGTTTATCAATTATCTCCCGTCATGGCCCAATTGTCAATCCCGAATAGCTGTATTTCTTTTGTATGCAAGGAAAAATCGGGAAAAGACAGGTTGACAAGATGCGCAAAATCTGTTACACTACCCACAATCGCATATGAAAGGCGATGAAGGAGAAGGCGGGATCGCCATCCGATGCAGAGAGCCGGCGGCTGCTGAAAGCCGGTGAGGGTGCGAAACCAATGCTGTGGCTCCCGAGCCGGGGTCCTGAACGGAAGCAGTAGGGGTCCCCGATGACCGCCGCGTCAGGGCGGAGGGCTTATCAGAGCCTAATGAGCGGTGCGCCCGGCGCACAATTTGAGTGGTACCGCGAGCTGATTTTCAGCCCGTCTCAAAGCAGAAACTTTGGGACGGGTTTTTACTTCGTCCCAGGCTAAGGAGGCATATCCCATGGAAGTTCCCACCCAGGCGCCCCGGATGCTGCACGACGTGGCGGCCCGTATTCACGAGCTGCGCGAGATCTCCGGCTTTTCCATTGCCGAGCTGGCCCGCCTCACCGATACCACCGAGGCGGACTGCGCAAGGTATGAGGCCGGCGCCGCCGAGATGCCCTTCTATTTCGTCCACAAGGCCGCCCTGGCCTTCGGCGTGGATATCGTCGATCTCATCGAGGGCGCCAGCCCCCGCCTGTCCTCCTATACCGTCACCCGCCACGGGGAAGGGGAGCTGACGACAGACAACAAGGGCATCGAGATGCGCAACCTGGCCCCCTTCTTCCGCAAGCGGCTGGTTGAGCCCTACATGACCCGCTATTCCTACGATCCCGAACTGCAGGCCAGGCCCATCCAGACCAACACCCACTCGGGCCAGGAATTTGACTACATCATTTCCGGCGTCCTGCGGGTTCAGATCGGTGAGCATACCGAGACCCTGCGGCCCGGGGACTCCATCCTCTTTGACTCCTCCACGCCCCACGGCATGATCGCCGCCGAAGGCGCGGACTGCGTATTCATGGCGATCGTGATCCCCGGCGAGGAAACGGAGGCCCCAGCGCTCCACGCGCCCGCCGCCCCCGCCGCCCAGCCCGGCGTCCTCATTGCCGATCGCTTCGTGGATGCGACCGTCAACGCCCTGGGCACCCCCACCGCCGTGCGCTATCACGATATCGACCGCTTCAATTTCGCCTTCGACGTGATGGACGAGCTGGCGAAGGAGCACCCGGACCAGCTGGCGATGCTGCACCTGGATATCAACAAGCAGGAGCGGCGCTTCACCTTCGAGACCCTGCGGAAAATGAGCAACCGGGCCGCTAATTATTTCCGCTCCCTGGGCTTCAAGCGGGGAGACCGGGTGATGCTGGTGCTCCGGCGGCAGTATCATTTCTGGATCACCATGCTGGCGATGGAAAAGCTGGGCGTAGTCGTCATTCCCGCCACGGATCAATTGCTTTGCAAGGATTATGTCTATCGCTTCCAGACCGGCGAGGTCTGCGGCATCATCGCCACCTCCCACGGGCAGGCCGCCGCCGAGGTGGAAAAGGCGCTGCCCCAGTGCCCCAACGTGAAAACCCTGGTCTATTGCGGCGGAAGCCGGGAGGGCTGGCACGATTTTGACAGCGAATACACCGTCTTTTCCTCCCATTTCGACCGTCCTTCGGACGCCCCCGGCGGGGACGGCCCCATGCTCATGTTCTTTACCTCCGGCACCACCGGCTATCCCAAGCTGGTCTGTCACAGCTACAAGTACCCCCTGGGGCATTACATGACCGCCAAATTCTGGCATAACGTGATCCCGGGCAAGCTGCACCTCACCATTTCCGATACCGGCTGGGCCAAGGCCTGCTGGGGAAAGATCTTCGGGCAATGGCTGTGCGAGGCCGCCATCTTCGTGTATGATTTCGACCGCTTCCATGCCGAGGATATCCTGCCCCTGTTCAAGCAGTACGATATCAAGACCTTCTGCGCCCCGCCCACCATGTACCGCATGCTCATCAAGGAAGATTTGAGCAAGTACGATCTAAGCTCCATCGTCCACGCCTCCATTGCCGGAGAGGCGCTGAACCCGGAGGTGTTCCAGAAATTCAAGGAAGCAACGGGCCTAAGCATCATGGAGGGCTTCGGGCAGAGCGAGACCGCCATCATCATCGGCAACCTCACCGGCATGGTGCCCAAGCCCGGCTCCATGGGCAAGCCCGTGCCCCTTTACGACGTGGATCTGGTGGATGCCAACGGCAAGAGCGTGCCCGTGGGCGAGGTGGGCGAAATCGTCATCCGCACGGACAAGGGGCCTCAGTGCGGCCTGCTCACCGGCTATTACGGAAGCGATGACCGCAACGTCAACGGCAACTGGCACGACGATCTTTACCACACCGGCGATACCGCCTGGCGGGATGAGGACGGCTATTTCTGGTATGTGGGCCGGGTGGATGACCTGATCAAGTCCTCCGGCTACCGCATCGGGCCCTTTGAGATCGAGTCCGTCATCATGGAGTTGCCCTACGTGCTGGAATGCGGCGTCTCCGCCGCCCCGGACCCCGTTCGGGGCCAGGTGGTGAAGGCCAGCATCGTCCTCGTCAAGGGCACAGAAGGCACCGAGGCCTTAGCCAAGGAGATCCAAAACTACGTCAAGCAGCGCACCGCCCCCTACAAATACCCCCG
>CAJOPV010000040.1 GCA_905236495.1 uncultured Christensenellaceae bacterium | reverse complement strand
CCGCCCGCCGCATCGCCATCGGTCACGGCAACGGGGAAGAGACGAAGTAAACGCAACAGGGGGAACCGTTCTTTGGAGCCAGAGAACAGTTGCCCCCCTGAACCCCTTCCAGGAAAGCAAATCGGATAACTGCGAAGCTGAAAAAAACAAACGGCCCGCCTGTATGGAATGCCCGCAAAGCGTAAAGCCTGGCGGGCATTCAGAGCATCGACAAAGTCGATGCTCTGCCATCGAAAGTCAGCAAACAGACTTTCGATGGATTGCATCAATTTGCTGTAAAATGGCGTTTCCGGGCATGTCTGCCCGGAAACGCTCATTTTACGGTCACAAATTGATATCGGAAGCAGTCATTCTGACTGCTCCTCGGACCGGGAGACCCGGTCCTGCGGAAGAAAATCGAAAGGGCTGCGGCCCTTTCGAGCTATCCCGGGGTTTATTGATACTCTGAATGCCCGCGAAACTTATAGCCTGGCGGGCATTTTTGTTTATGGTTTTTTACGTCGATATTTCCTCCTCCCTTCACCCTAAAAAGAGCCCTTCCCCGAAGGGAAAGGCCCCCATGCTGCCGGTCAAGGCATGCTGTCAGTATTCACTTGTTTTGTGTGCTTTTCCTCAGAATTTCAGCATATAGGTGCTCACGTACCCGGTCCGGCCTTCGATCTCCACCTTGCACCACAGCTCGCCCTTCTCCAGTACCTTGACTTCGGTGCCCACGGGATAGGCCTTGATGATCTTGGTTTTCATGCCGGGATACAGACGGAAATTCACCACGCTGCCGCCGTTGATGTTTTTCATGGTGGCGGTAACGGGGGTCTGCAGGGGCTTGGTGTAAGCAGGGGCCTTAGCGGCAGCCAGATACCGGGCCGCCATGTAGCCCTCCTGATCGCTCACCTTCACCTGATACCATTCGCTGCCCTTCCTGACGACGGTCACGGCGGTATCGATGGGGAAGGAAGTGATGATGGCGGCGGAGGTGCTGGGGCCTTCCCGCAGGTTCAATCCGATGCCGGTGTTGGTGCGCACGTACAGGGTGGCGGCGTTGGTTCCGTCGCTCAGGTACTTGCTCATCATATACCCCTCTTTGCCGCCTACCTTGACCTTGCTCCATTCATCCCCCTTTTCCACGACCTCCACCCAGGTGCCCGTCTTATACTGGCCCAGCACCTTGGCCTGCAGCGACGCCGTTTCCCTCAGGTTCAGCCCGCCGCCCTTTACGGTTAAGTATTCCGCCGCCTGGCCCAGCGCCGGGGCCAGGCACAGCGCGCACACCAGCGCAAAGGAAAGGATGCGGGACAGCATGCGTTTGTTCATGGATGATTCCTCCTCTGTTGTTTTTTTCCGGCCTTGACCGTACAATAGAGAAACGAGCCCGCTCCCCGCTTCCATGCGCCGGATCGCTGCCAATTCATGGCAAAAAACATACCGTTTTCTATTATTTCCCAGGGTGCTTTTTCCGTATCCTTGCCAGGCAATCGCTGCCAATCTCCGCCCTGCCAATCATTCCCAATCCCGAAAAGATCCTTATTCCTGAGGCCGCTTCGCGGAATGGTCCTTGCAAAATCGCCAAAATTCGCTATAATAAGATCAGATGAAACTGCATACAGGGGGGCTTTTCCATGGAAATCACCGAAAACGGCAAGAAAAAGAGGTTTACCAAAAAGGAATGGAGCTGGATCATGTACGATTGGGCCAACTCCATCTACGCCACCAATATCATGGCCGCCATCTTCCCCACCATCTTCGTTTCCATCGCCGGGGACGCCGGGGATATCTGGTGGGGCTACGGCACGTCCATCGCCACTTTCCTGGTGGCGATCCTGGCGCCCATCCTGGGCGCTGTGGCGGATTACAAGGGCATGAAGAAAAAGCTCTTTACCGCCTTCATGCTCACCGGCGTGGTCTTTACCTTTCTGATCGCGCTGGTGATGAACAACTGGAAGCTGATGCTGGTGGGCTACATCGTCAGCCGCATCGGTTTTTCCGGGTCCTGCCTGTTCTATGATTCCTTCCTCACCGACGTAACCACCGACGAACGGATGGATAAGGTTTCCTCCTGGGGCTACGCCATGGGCTACATCGGCGGCAGCACCATCCCCTTCGTCATTTCCATCGTGATGCTGCTGGTGCTGGGCTATTCCAATCCCATCGCCCAGAAATTCTCCATCCTCATTGCCAGCGTCTGGTGGCTGGTCTTCTCCATCCCCTTTATGAAGAACGTGGAGCAGGAGCATTACATCGAGCGCACGGGCGATACCTCCGTCGGGCAGATCTTCCGCAACATCGGGCATACCGCCCGGGATATTTTCCGTCGCAAGGGCCTGTTCCTGTTCGTTGTGGCTTACTTTTTCTACATTGACGGCGTGGGCACCATCATTTCCATCTCCACCGCCTATGGCACCGTCCTGGGGCTGGGCACGGTGGGCATGATCCTGGCTCTGCTGGTGACCCAGATCGTCGCCATGCCCTGCTCCATCTGGTTTGCCAACCTGGCTGCGAAGATTTCCGCCCGAAAGGCGCTGATCGGCGCCATCATCATTTATACCCTGATCTGCTGCGTGGGCTTCTACATGGGCTATTCCCTGGAGCCCCATCAGGAGGCCTATGAAACCGCCCTGAAGGCGGAATACACCGATCAGCTTTCCGATCTCACCGACGAAAACGCCATTGCCCTGCGGGATGCCGGCGCAAAATATTTCACCGATCAGGATGCCCAGGGCAAGCTGAACGCGGAGTTGGCAAAGCTCACCGAGGAGCAGCAAGCCAGCCCCGAGGTGGGTCGGGTGCTTCGGGCCTTCGCCCTGTTCGTAGGCAATCAGGCAAATACCATTCAGAAATTCCAAAGCGCCGTTTCCTTCTCCACCATCCTCTTCTGGGCCATGGCCTTCATGGTGGGCACGGTGCAGGGCGGCATCCAGGCGGTGAGCCGCAGCTACTTTGGCAAGCTGATCCCCAAGGAGCGGAGCAACGAATTCTTCGGCTTCTTTGATATCTTCGGCAAGTTCGCGTCCGTTTTAGGCCCCTTCCTATACGCCACCATCGGCTCCTGGACGGGCCGCTCCAGCTACGGCGTGCTGGCGCTGATCTGCCTGTTCCTGGTGGGCCTGGTCATCATGGTCACCGGCAAGAAGCATTTTAAGGCCCTGGACCGCACCGCGTAACGCGGGTGAACAATCCCATACAAAAAACTTCTGAGCGATTCCGCCCAGAAGTTTTTTCTTGCTGAAAACGAGGCCTCAGAAAAGCCCTGTGATCTTCCCTTCCGCGTCCACGTCGATCTTTTCGGCGGCGGGCGCCTTGGGCAGGCCCGGCATCGTCATGATTTCGCCGGTCAGGGCTACGATGAAGCCTGCCCCGGCGGATACCCGCAGATTCCGCACCGTCACGGTAAAGCCCTTGGGCGCGCCCAAAAGCATCGGATCGTCGGAGAAGGAATACTGGGTTTTCGCCATGCAGACGGGCAGGCCCCCAAAGCCCAGCTTTTCCAGCTGCTGGGCCTGCTTTTTCGCCTGGGGCGTCAGGGCGGCGCCGTCCCCGTGATACACCTTTTTCACAATCTGATCGATCTTTTCCTCGATGGAGGCGTCCAAAGGATAGCTGAACGTAAAATCGTTCGGCGCTTCGCACAGACGCACCACTTCCTCCGCCAGGGCCTTTCCGCCCTCTCCGCCCTTGGCCCATACCTCGCTCAGGGCCACGTTGACCCCCAGGGCCCGGCATTCGTTTTCAATAAGCTTCAGTTCCGCTTCCGTATCGTCCGGGAAGCGGTTGATCGCCACCACGCAGGGCAGGCGATACACCTGCGTCATGTTTTCCACGTGCTGCAAAAGGTTGGGCAGGCCCTTTTTCAGCGCGTCCAGGTTTTCGTTTTTCAGCTCGGATTTAGGCAATCCCCCGTGCATTTTCAGGGCCCGCACCGTGGCGACCACCACCACCGAGTCCGGCTTCAGGCCGTTGACCCGGCACTTGATATCCAGGAATTTTTCCGCGCCCAGGTCCGCGCCGAAGCCCGCTTCCGTGATGATGTAATCCCCCAGCTTCAGGGCCGTGCGGGTCGCCATGATGGAGTTGCAGCCGTGGGCGATATTGGCAAAGGGCCCGCCGTGAACGATGGCGGGAGTGCCCTCCAGAGTCTGCACCAGGTTGGGCTTCAAAGCATCCTTGAGCAGGGCGGTCATGGCCCCGGCGGCCTTTAATTCCCCGGCGGTAACGGGCCGCTCGTCGTAGGTATAGGCCACCACCATCCGGGACAGGCGCGCCTTCAGATCGGTCAGGCTGTCCGAAAGGCACAAAACCGCCATGATCTCGCTGGCGACGGTGATATCGTAGCCGTCCTCCCGGGGCACGCCGTTGACCCGGCCTCCCAGGCCATCCACCACGAAGCGAAGCTGCCGATCGTTCATATCCACGCACCGCTTCCATACGATGCGGCGGGGATCGATATTCAGGGCGTTGCCCTGGTGGATGTGATTATCCAGCATGGCAGCCAGCAGATTATTGGCGGCGCCGATGGCGTGGAAATCGCCGGTAAAATGCAAATTGATATCCTCCATGGGCACTACTTGGGCATACCCGCCTCCGGCGGCTCCGCCCTTGACCCCGAATACCGGGCCCAGGGAAGGCTCCCGCAAAGCGACGATGCTCTTTTTCCCGATCTTCCGCAGCCCGTCCGCAAGGCCGATGGTGGTGGTGGTTTTGCCTTCTCCGGCGGGGGTGGGGGTAATGGCCGTCACCAGCACCAGTTTGCCTTCCTTCACGTCCCGGCTTCGGATGGCCCGGGCGTCCAGCTTGGCCTTGTACTTTCCATAGGGCTCCAGCAGTTCTTCGTCGATGCCCGCCGTCCGGGCGATTTCGGAAATGGGCTTCATGGGGGTGCTCTGGGCGATTTCGATATCCGTCAGCATACGGCGATCCTCCAATCGAATATTCGGATTCTTTGTCATTATATGCCATCAGCATCAGCTTTTCAAGCCCATTCCTGCGTATATTTGATAAAAATGTCGAACGTTTTTTTCTTTTGCCGCAAAATCATCCATTTTTCGCGGCAGGATATATACCTTCATATACGGAATACGTATCCCCGCGTTTAATATCAGGAGGGAGCAGCCATGGAATTTGAGCGAAAAAAAGGCACCCTGATCGCCTACGTGACCGGGGAATTGGATCATTGCAGCGCCGCGTCCGTTCGTCGGGAGCTGGATCAGATGATTTCCGATCCGGGGATCCGGCGGCTGGTGCTGGACGTGAGCGAGATGACCTTCATGGATTCATCGGGCATCGGCGTCATCCTGGGGCGTTACCGGGCCATGGCCCAGCGGGGCGGCAGGGTGGCTGTGCGGGGCATGAACCCCCACGTGGAGAAGATCTTTCTCCTGTCCGGCATGAACCAGGTCATTGAAACGATATAACGGAGGGCAGCGACATGGAGCCGATCAACCAAATGAAACTGGAATTTTTGAGCGTGCCGGAAAACGAAGGCTTCGCCCGGGTGGCGGTCAGCGCCTTCGCGGTGCAGCTGAATCCCACCCTGGATGTTTTGGCGGATATCAAAACCGCCGTCAGCGAAGCTGTCACCAACGCCATCGTTCACGGCTACGGGGAAAAGAAGGGCCTGGTCACCGTGCGGGCGGCGCTGATGCCAACCGGGGTGCTGGAAATCGCGGTGCACGACGACGGCTGCGGCATCAAGGATATTCAGCAGGCCATGCAGCCTTTTTTCACCACCCAGCCCGAAAAGGAGCGCAGCGGCATGGGTTTTTCCGTCATGCAGACCTTCATGGACGGGGTGGGTGTGGAATCCGTGCCCGGAGGCGGCACCACGGTGCGGATGAGAAAGCGATTAAGGGCAGAGGAATGAGCGAATATGCCCGTGCCCAGGCCGGGGACGCGGAGGCCCTTTCCGCCCTGGTGCGGCGTCACGCGCCGTTGGTGCAGTCCCTCTGCCGCCGCTTTTCCTATTCTCAAGACGCTTTTCAGCTGGGCTGCATGGGCCTGGTGAAAGCCATCCGGGGTTATCGGGCGGAGGCGGGCTATGCCTTCTCCACCTATGCCGTGCCGGTGATCCTGGGCGAAATGCGCAAAGCTTATTCAGGCGCCCTTGGCTGGCGAGCCAAAGGGGCGCTGCGCCGGGCCCGGGCTTATGAGGAATCCGTCCTGCGGCAGACGGGCAGGCGCCCCGACGTAGGCGAAATCGCCGCCCGCGCCGGGGTGCCGCCGGAGGAACTGATGCTGCTTTTCGAGCAGGACAGGGGCCCAGCCTACGATGAAACCGGCCTGATGATCCCCTCCCTCCCGGACCCCGGCAGCGACCGCTTCATCACAAGGCTCCTGATCCGGGACATCCTGGATCGGATGCCCAAAAAAGAAAGCTGGCTGCTTCGCCAGCGCTTTGTATTTTTTCACACGCAAAAGGAAATCGCAAAATACCTGCATACGGAGCAGTACCGCGTATCCCGGCTGGAAAAGCGGGCCCGGCAGCATTTCATGGAGGCCTGGCAGACATAACGAAGGCCAAGGGGCTTTAGCTTCTTCGGCAGTTTCTCTCGATCAGATCCAGCCACAGCCGACAGCCTTCCGTGATGTCGGCGCAGGCGGTGTCAAAATCGCCGCTGTACCAGGGATCGGCGATGTTTCGCCGGTTGGGAGAAGCCTCCAGCATGAGATGGATTTTCCCCTCCGGGTCGCCGCCGCAGATGCGGCGCATGGCGGCAAGGTTCCTTTCCTCCATGCCGATCAACAGATCATAACGCCCGTAATCCTGCTTCGTCATCTGCCGGGCCCGCTTCCCGGCGCAGCCGATGCCCAGCTCCGCAAGCTTCCGCCGTGCGGGCGGATACACGGGGTTGCCCCATTCCTCGTCGCTGGTGCCGGCGGAATCGCATTGGACGCGGTCACCAAGGCCCCGCTTGTCCGCCATATCCCGAAAAATATATTCCGCCATGGGGCTGCGGCAGATATTGCCCAGGCATACCATCAGCACCCGGATCACTTGCCGCCCTCCTCCGCTGAAAGGGGCTGCATCAGCCTGACCCCCCGCTTGGCGATATACTCTATGGGCAGCCAATATTCCAGCGCGCCGTATTCCTCCGTTTCCGGATACCAAAGCGCTCCCGGCAGATCCTCCAGCGTCAGGGCCGCCCGGAAAGCCCCGCTGCGCATGCGGTAATACAGGGATTCTCCCTTGATCCTTTCAAAGGTGGCTCCCGGGGCGGAATCCCTGATATGCACCATGGCGCCGTCCTCGCTGACCCCATCCGCCAGGGCGATATGCCCCCGGGCCGGAGAAAAGCTGAATACCGCCCCGGATTCAAACAGGGCGATGATCTGTTTGGGGTCGGTATAAAGCGCCGTGCGGCTCTTGAAGCCGAAATCCTGGGCCGCCTTGTTGATGAGGCGTTCGTTGCTGGTGCCCTCCTCCGGGATCAGGAACTGGGCGTACTTGACCGCCAGGTTTTCCGGCTCCGTTTCCGGCCCTGCGAACCCCAAGATGTGCAGCCCGTGGGACAGGGCAAAGATGGCGCAGCCCGATTTTTCCAATGTGCTGTGGCGGTATCGCTTGCTCTTCCACCAGCCGTCCTTCTGGCTGTACAGGCCCCCCTCTGTTCCCTCGTCCTCCGAAACCACGTATTCGCTATCGACGGTAAAGCTTTCCCGTTTTTTTTCGCTGCGGCCCGCCTCATCCGTCACCGTGACCTCGATCTCGTATTCCCCCGCCTGCCGGGGCCGAAAGGCGGCGGTGAAATGATCCACGTCCTTGCCTTTGATGAGCTGCTGCCCGTCCGCATAAAGATCATACCGCACGGCGTTTTTCGTCCAGGCCGCGGCCTGAATCTCCAATACCTCCCCCACCGCCAGTTCCCTGGCGCTCAGGGTCAATGCCGTTTCTCCCTCCGGCAGCAGCGCTTCCTCCGCAGGCTTGGGGGCGGCAAAGCCCTCATACCGGGCCAGGAATACCGCTTCGCCCGTTGCAGCGCTGATCAGCGCGCCGTATAAATATTGGTTCTGATCGTTATAATAGGTCACATGATACAGGGGCCCCGGATAACCGTCCTTTTCCGCATAGACCGCGCAGGCGTTATACAGCCTGTCCTGGGCGAAGGATTTATATTTTTTCGTCAGTTTTTCCTGGGCCACGCGGCTGGCCTCATTGGGGGTCATGCCCTCCGTTTCCTCCCAGGCATCCCCGTTCCCGGTCAGCCGCAGGGCGCTCTGCGGGGCCCAGCCGCAGCCATCCTTCGTTACGACCAGGCAGTATTTCCCCTCCAGCGCCGTAACGAGGCATGCTTGCCCAGCCCGGATATTGCCCGCCGCTTCGCCTTTGCCGCCCGGCTCCGTGCGCATTTCCGCGTCGGTATCCGCTTCCGCTGTTTGCGTGATCCATTCCAGCTCTCCAGCAGGCTCCGTCAGCTGATAGGAAAAGCCGATGCTTTGCGCATACCCTTCTTCCCCGTTCCGTTGGATGCGCAGCCAATCCCCCTCCGCCGAAAGCACGGTCACCTGCTCCGCGCAGCCCAATACGCCCATCACTTTGGCGTTTTCCTCCGCCGCTGCATAGATCAGCACCGTGCCGCCGTCGGGATAGACCTGCCTCCCCGTCAATTGGCTGGGAGCCCGCAAAAATTCCGTCTTGACGTATCCGCTGCGCTTTTTATACGTGATCCGGCTCCATTCCTCCCCCAGCTCTTCGATTTCCACCAGCGTCCTGTTAGGCACGCTTTCCACCAGGGGCGCTTTTCCCTCCGGGTTCCTGCGCATGTTCGCCGGGCCCTTGGGGGTCACGACGCGGCCCGTTTCCGCCAGGGCCCAGCCCGCCTGGAGCAAAAGGATCAGCATCAGGATCCATCCCGCCGTCACGTACTTCTTCATGGGTCTTCATCCTCCCGCGGCGTCTAACGCCGACGGGATCATCTTATCATATTTTTCCTCTCTCCGCCACCATTATTTGCGCATGTTTTCCTTTATTTCATATTTTGCAGTATTTACCAATTAAATCATCTTGCAAATTTTGGGAATATATGGCATAATAGGATTATGTAATGATCCGCTTTTCCGTTGTATCCCGATGCGCGTCACCCGCTTGGCCCTACGTTCCGCCCCATACGCCCGTTCTTTTACGCCAGTAAGGAAGGAGAATCGCAATGTCCAAAGTTTCTCCCGAAAAAAACGATAAAAGCAGACGGTTCCCGGACGGCTTCCGCATCCTGCAGGGCAAGCAGGAATACATCACCTATCAGGCCCATTCCTCCATCCGCGTCTGGCCCTTTGAGGAGGCCTGCGCTTACGACTGCCATTATCATTCCGCCATGGAGGTGCTCCTGGTATTGGAGGGGGCCGTCACCTATACCCTCACCGATCGGGAATACGCCGTTTCCGCCGGGGAAGTGCTGATCCTGCCGCCGGGCTGCGCCCACGCCATGATCCAGCCTCAGGGAGCGAAAAGATATCTGTATCTCTTTGAGCCCCACGTGTTCCATAACTTAAGGGATATGGCCCTGTTCATTAAGCAGATGGACGCTCCCATTTACCTCAAGGAAGCATCCGCCCTGCGCAGTCAGATCCAGGAGCTGCTGCTGGAAATCGCGGATATTTATGCCGCCCGCCAGCCCATGTGGAATTCCATGTGCTATGCCCTGCTGGTTCGCATGTACGCATTGCTGGGCCAGAAATGGATGGCGGGGCAAAGCCAGAGCAAAAGCGAGGGCGGCGGCCTGGAATCCGAAATGATGAACAGCGTGCTCACCTTCATCGGTCAGCATTATACCGAGGATCTGCGGCTGGACGACGCGGCCTCTTTCTCCGGCTTTTCCAAGTATTATTTCTCCCGGGCGTTCAAGAAGTTTTTCGGTGTTTCCTTTACCGAATACCTGTGCCGCTGTCGGCTGGACACCGCCATGGATCTGCTGATCCACACCAAGCTGCCCATCCGTCAGGTAGCGGAAAAATCGGGGTTCGGCAGCGTAGCCACCTTTAACCGCACCTTCCGTTCGGCCTATGCCTGTCCCCCATCCCGATACCGTTCTTTGTACGGCAATTCATAAATCGCTGTTTCACAGCCGGGAAAGCGCAAGGAACGAGGCGCTTTCCTGTTTTTTTGTTCATTTTTTGTTATTTTGGCCCTTGCATCCGAAGGATTTATCAGGCAAAATAAAGGAAAGGAGGGTGATTTTCCATGATCCGTCAAGTCAAAACAGAAAACGGCCTCGTTCGCGGCCTGCCCGCCGCGGACCCCCGCATCACCAGCTATAAGGGCATCCCCTACGCCGCGCCGCCCGTGGGCGATAACCGCTGGCGGGCTCCCCAGCCCTGCCCGGATTGGGAAGGGGTGCTGGAGGCCTACGCCTTTTCTCCCATCCCCATGCAAGCCCCCATCTCCGCCGATCCCAAGAACCTGTATGATCGGGAATGGCATGTGGATCGGGAAATCCCCATGAGCGAGGATTGCCTGTATCTCAATATCTGGGCCCCCGCCGACGGGCGGAAGGATATGCCCGTGTTCGTATGGTATTTCGGCGGCGGCCTGCAGGTGGGCTACAGCGCAGAAATGGAATTTGACGGGGAGCGCATCGCCCGCCGGGGCATCGTGGTGGTGACGGTGAATTACCGGGTGAACGCCTTCGGCTTCCTCTGCCACCCGGAGATCACAAAGGAATCCCCTCAGGCCCCCGCCAATTTCGGCTTCCTGGATCAGCAGGCCGCCACCCGCTGGGTGAAAAGGAATATCGCGGCCTTCGGAGGCGATCCCGGTAATATCACCATCGGCGGTCAGTCCGCCGGAGGCATGAGCGTATCCGCCCAGATAAGCTGCAAGGAAAACGCCGGCCTGTTCCGGCGGGCCATCATCCAAAGCGGCGCCTTCGCCCCGCCCTATCCCTTTGATTTCGGGCTGTGCAGCGATCAGAAAACCGCCGAGGAAAACGGCAGGAAATTCTTTGATTTCCTGGGCGTCAAGTCCCTTGCGGAAGCCCGGAAAATCGACGCCGTTACCCTGCGGAACAAGGTCCTGGATTGGGAAAAGATCCATGGCTGGGGCAAGACCTTCGGGGAAGCCATCGACGGTGTGTTTACCCGCCGCAGCAGCCAGCAATGGTTCCTGGATGAAGACCGGCTGCCCGTGCCCGTGCTGATGGGCCACACCAGCAATGAGTTTTTTGCCTTCCCCGGCGCCAAGGATGAAAAGGAATTGCAGGCCCTTTCCAAAAACTATCCCGGAAAGGAGGAGGAATTCCTCTCCTTCTTCTCTCATCCCGCCACGGAGGCAGCCATTCAGCAAGAAGGAAAAATCAATTCCATCGGCTTTGCCGTCCGGGCCGCGGCAGCGTATGAAAAACGCCTGGAAAGAAACCTGCCTATTTACTACTATCAGTTCGACGCCGATATCCCCGGCTGGGATCACCCCGGCACCTTCCACAGCGTGGATCTGTGGTTTTTCTTTGAAACGCTGGCGAAATGCTGGCGGCCCTTCAGGGGCGTGCATTACGATCTGGCCCGGCAGATGTGCGATTACTGGTGCAATTTCATCAAAACGGGCGATCCCAACGGCCCGGATTCCCAGGGCGAAGCGCTGCCCGCCTGGCCCGCCTTTGACCCGGCTTCCCCCGTCCGCATGAGCTTTACCGACAAAGCGGCGCCGGAAAGCTGCCCTGCCCCGGCCCTGGAGCAGTTCCTTTTGGATCGATACCTGGAAAGGATGACGAAAGCATGAAAAAGCAGGCCTTCAACCCCTACCTTCCCTCCTGGGAATACATCCCGGACGGGGAGCCCTACGTATTCGGCGATCGGGTGTATGTGTATGGCAGCCACGACCAGTTCAACGGCTGGGTGTTCTGCCAGGGGGATTACATGGGCTGGTCCGCCCCGGTGAACGATTTAAGCGACTGGCGGTGCGAGGGGGTCATTTTTCCCCGAAACGGGGACCCCGTCAACGCCGACGGGCATATGTGCCTCTACGCCCCGGACGTAACGAAGGGCCCCGACGGGCGGTATTACCTTTATTATGTGTATGACAAGGTGGGCTTCGTATCCGTGGCGGTGTGCGATTCTCCGGCGGGCCGCTTCCAATTCCTGGGCTACGTGCACTACAAGGACGGCACCCGCCTGGGGGACCGCCCGGGGGACGAGCCCCAGTTCGATCCCGGCGTGCTGACGGAAGGGAATTTGACCTACCTTTACACCGGCTTTTGCGGTCATGGGGATCAAAGCCGCCACGGAGCCATGTGCACCGTACTGGGCCCGGATATGCTCACCGTGGAGGAGGAGCCCGTTTTCGTGGCCCCCGGAGCCATGTACGCTAAAGACACGGGCTTTGAGGGCCATGCCTTCTTTGAGGCCTCTTCCATCCGAAAGCGGAAGGATACCTATTATTTCGTTTATTCCTCCCAGGTGATGCACGAGCTGTGCTACGCCACCGCTTCCGATCCCCGGGGGCCCTTTGCCTACGGCGGCGTCATCGTCAGCAACAACGATATCGGCATCGATTCCTACAAGCCCAAGGATCGGCCCATGGCCTTCGGCGGCAACAACCACGGCAGCATCGTGGAGATCGGCGGTCAGTGGTATATCTTCTATCACCGGCAAACCAACGGCACCTGGTACAGCCGCCAGGGCTGCGCGGAGCCCATTTCCTTCGATGAAGAAGGGCGCATCAAGCAGGTGGAGATCACCTCCTGCGGCCTGAACGGCGGCCCCCTGAAGGGCGAAGGAACGTATCCCGCCTACATCGCCTGCCATATCTTCACGGAAAAGGATCAGCCCCTGTATATCGGCGAGCCGGGCTATCCCAAGGTCACCCAGGATGGACGGGACGACGATAAGATCCCGGGCCACATCGCCGATATCGGCGACGGTGTCACAGTGGGCTTCAAGTATTTCGATTGCCGGGGCGTTTCCAGGATCGCCATTGAGACCCGGGCCTATTTCCACGGCGCGTTTGAAATCAAGGCCGCCCCGGAGGGAGAGGTGCTGGCATCCATTCCAGCTGAAAGCAGCAATGTATGGCAGCGCCACGAGGCTGCCGTGGCCTTCCCCAACGGCGTTCAGGCCCTGTATCTCACCTATCGGGGCACGGGCAAGGCACAGCTCAAAAGCGTATCCCTGGAAAAATAAACGCAGCATCAAAAAGCGCGTCACCGCCTGCCGGAAACGCGCCTCAGAGTATCAATTAACCCCGGGATAGCTCGAAAGGGCCGCAGCCCTTTCGACTTTTATCCGCAGGACCGGGTCTCCCGGTCCGAGGAGCAGTCAGAATGACTGCTTCCGATATCAATTTGCGACCGTAAAATGAGCGTTTCCGGGCAGACATGCCCGGAAACGCCATTTTACAGCAAATGGAT
>CAJOPV010000039.1 GCA_905236495.1 uncultured Christensenellaceae bacterium | reverse complement strand
TTTCGAGCTATCCCGGGGTTTATTGATGCGCTGACCCGCGCTAAACGTTCATCTGTGGATCAGCAGCGCCCCGGGCAGGATGCGGGCCTGGACGGTCTTCATTTCCACGATCTCGCCGTCCACATTGATCCGCCCGCCGGGAACGGAAAAGGAAACGGAGGCGGCGCGGAAATGGGTGGTTTCCGGGAAGGTGAGGATGTTGCCTTTCATCAGCCCGATCAGCCGATTGAGCAGTCTCCTGCCCTGTATTTTTCCCACGATCACCACATCCAGCAGGCCGTCGTCCGCCTTAGCCTCCGGGGCGATGACGATACCCCCGCCGATCACCCCGCCGTTGGCGGCCCCTACCACAAAGGCATCGGTGGCAACAGGCTCACCGCCGTCGGCGGAATAGGTGAGGGGAATGGAGTGGAAGCGGAACAGGGTGCGCACCACGCCGTAGAAATACGGCAGAATGCCCCGAACGTATTTCTTTGCTTTGGCGGCGTGATCCAGCACGGATACGTCAAAGCCGGTGCCGATCTCGTTAAGGAAGATTTGCCCGTTGATTTCGCCTATGTCCGTCGGTCGGGCGGGATGGGACAGGATAAAGTCCAGCGCGGCAGCAGGCTCCCGGGGCAAGGCGAGGGTCTTGATAAAATCGTTGCCCGTGCCCGCCGGAATCACCCCCAAGGCGCAGTTGGTTCCGAGCAATCCTTTAGCGACCTCCAGGGCCGTGCCGTCCCCGCCGATCGAAAGAATGGTTTCGGCGCCGTCCAGCGCCGCCTGGCGGGAAAGATCCGTGGCGTGACCGGGCCCCTCCGTCCACAGCATGCGGTGGATTATGCCCCGTTCATTCAGCATGGCATGGATCATTTCCCCGGTTTTTCGGGCGTGACCGCTGGCGGCGGCGGGATTGCAGACGGCGTACAGCATGAAACATACATCCTCCCAATTCAAGGGTATTTTCAATGTAACGCAATTTTTCCGCCCTGTAAAGGGCAAAAGACGAGCAAATGGGACAAAAATTTTTACAAAGCGCTGGGATTCTGCGGGAAGAAAGCATTTACGGGAAAGAGAAAATGTGGTATAATGACCGCGAGTTATTTGAAATCGCGGTGAAACGGGAAAAAGATGAACAGGGGCACGGAGGGATCGAACCTTGAATAATCAATTGCTTTCTCAGCTCCAGCAGGTGTTTGCCCGGCTGCACGATCCCATCACGCTGATGGACAGCGAGGGGAACTGCCTGATCCCCAACGAGGATATCCGCTTTGCGCTGCCGTCTATGGATTCGCCCGGTACGCCGGTGTTTCAGGACGGGCGTCTGTACATGATCTGCACCAGCGCCCCACAGTGGGTGCTGATGACTACGGTGAACGACGCGGAGGCGGCGAAGGACGCTTTTGTTTTATGCGACGCCATGATCGGCTCCGCCATCGCCGCCAACGAGGCGGGGAACGACGTGAACAACGCCTATCAGCGCATTTTGCAGAACGATCTTTCCCTGGCGGAGCTGGACGCGGCGGTGGACGAGCATCATATCCCCGCCGCCCAGGCCCGGTGTGTTCTGCTGATGCATATGGTGCAGGTGCAGCAGCGCAGCGCCTTTGAAATATTGGATGAAATGGTGCCCCGGGGGCCGGAGGATGTGCTGGTGCCCATGGATAAGCACACGGCTGCCCTCATCAAGGACGCCGACGGCCTGGACGATATGGAAGAAATGGAGCAGTTCGCCTGCGCCGTGCAGGAAACGCTGATGGAGGAGATCGCCCTGCCTGTCACCGTGGGCATCGGCGATATCGCAAGGAATATTACCGAGCTTCACGCCTCCTACCGCCAGGCCCGGCAGGCCATCGAGATCGGGCGGGCCTTTTCCACGGAAAAATCGGTGCACGTGTATCAAAGCATGATCCTGGAAAGGTTCTTATCCGATCTGTCCCCGGAAATGGCGGAGCATTATCACGGGCTGCTGTTCAACCGTTCCACAGCCAGGCTGTTCGGTGAGGAAATGCTTTACACCATCGAAATGTTCTTTAAGAAGGACCTGAATTTGTCCGATGCCGCAAGGCAATTGTATATCCACAGGAATACGCTGGTCTATCGTCTGGATAAAGTGCAAAAACAGGTAGGGCTGGACCTTCGGAAATTTGAGGACGCGGTGACCTTCAAAATGCTGCTTGAAATGCGCAAATGCGGAAACAATAAAACGAAAGGGAAAAAGACGCGGTGACGCGCCTGGAGGGAGACGAAATGAAAAAAAGGATCATCACGGTGGTTTTGATTGCGGCGCTGCTTTCCATGCTGGCGGCGGCGACGGCCCAGGCCACGGGATTTTTGGATTTTTCCAAGACACAGCAAAAGAACGTCACCGTCACCCAGGAAGAATACGACCGTCTGATGGAAATCGCGCAGGAATATGATAAGCTTTCCACCCGGTATGATAAGCTGGAAAAAATGATCGAAACGGTGGACGCCTATTACTGGCAGGAGCCGGATGTGGAAGCCATGCTGGAAACGGCGGCCTCCTATTTGCTCTATGGGCTGGAGGACCCCTATACCTTCTATTACAGCCCGGAGGATTGGGCCGATATGCTCTCCGACGACGAGGGCGAGTATGGCGGCGTAGGCATTCAGATGCTGGCGAACCTGGAGGATTATACCGTCAAGGTAACGAGGGTGTTCAAGGATACCCCCGCCGAACGCGCCGGGGTCATGAAGGGCGATCTGCTGGTGCGGGTGGAGGAAATGGAAGTGAACGCCTATACCATGCAGGACGCCGTGAACATCATGCGGGGCGAGCCGGGCGGCGTGGTGGAAATGGAGGTTAAAAGAGGAGATGAGTACCTGACCTTCCAGATGGAACGGGCCGTCATCCACGTGAATCGCATCGAATCGACCGTGCTGGACGATCAGATTGGCTACATCGCTCTTTATGAATTCGCCGGGGAAAGCGGCAAGGAATTTGCCGACGCCTATAACGAATTAAAGAAGCAGGGGATCAAGGCGCTGGTGGTGGATCTGCGGGACAACGGCGGCGGCTGGGTCAACCACGCGGTAGAAATCGCCGATCTGTTCGTGGATCGGGGCTTGCTGGTATCCTGCCAGTATCGGGACGGAACCCATGAAAACTATACCACCAAAAACGGGAAGGATGATATCCCGCTGGTGTTCCTGGTGAACGAGAATACCGCATCCTCTTCCGAAATCCTTTCCGGCAGCCTGCAGGATCAGGGAAGGGCTACGTTGGTGGGCACACATACCTTCGGGAAGGGCATCGTACAGAGCGTTATCTCATCGGAGAATTTTGACGATTACGACGAAAAAGCGGGCGAACCCGTTTGGGGCTTCCAGATGACGGTGGCCCAGTATTTTCTGCCCTCCGGCGCGCCGGTGCACAAGATCGGCCTGACCCCGGATATTACCTCCGAAATGCCCGAGGAATTGGTGAATTATACCTTCCAGCTGGGCGATCTGAGCGATCCGCAGCTAAAGGACGCCTGGCAGGCGGCAAAGGATCAAATCGCCCAATAGCAAATAGAATGGGAGAATGCCGCGGGGAGAACCGCGGCTTTTTCCTTATCCTGGGCTTAGGGTGGATTTTGCGGTAAATGTATAGTATAATAAGGGTAAAATGACGAAAGGGGGAATGAGCGGTGCGCAGGATCGTAAGCGTGCTGTTGATGCTGGCGGCGCTCATTTCCCGGGGCAGTTTGCCCGTTTCCGCGGGAACAGATCGGCCCCCGGCGCTGCGGGCGCTGCTGATCGGCTGCGACGCTTTTTTGAGCCAGGAGGATACCTGGCCCGCCGCCGAAAACAGCGTGAACCAGATGGCGGATACGCTTTTATCGGATCAGCGGGGCTACGCCCTGATCCGCTGCCTGAACGGCTCTGTATCCTCTATAAAGATGCTGGAAGAGGCAATCTGGGGCGTATTTCAAAACGCTGAAGAAAATGATATTTCCCTTCTGTACGTCAGCACCCACGGCATCGTGCTGGACGGGGAGGACGGCTTATCCTACGCTTTGCTGTTCAGCGACGGGAAGGCGGAATGCGCGGTGGAGGCGGCGGAATTGCAGCGCATTTTGGATCGGGTGCCGGGCAAAAAGGTGCTGATCTTTGACGCCTGCAATTCCGGGGGCCTCATCGGAAAGGGCATTAGGGACAGGAGGGGCAGCGTATTCTTTTCCGGCAGGGATTATAAGGTGCTTTGCAGCGCCGGCGGCAGCGAGGCCAGCTGGTACTGGCAGGGTAACGATACAGGGGCCAGCTACTTTTCCCAAGCGCTGACCGCCGGCTTGGGCGGTCATGGGGCGGACGTGAACCGGGACGGGGAAATCACGCTTTCGGAGGCCTACGCCTATTTGCTGGATAGCTGCGCCGTTTCCACGCCCCACGCCTATCCCCAGCAGGATGACGGTTTCGTTCTGTACGCATACGACGAAAGCAGGCCGGATGCTGCCCGGCAATCCGTTACCGACCTGACATTCGATGATACGTTATTGACGGCGGGGGAGAGCGAGGTACGCTTTTCCTTTACCGTGCAGCAGCAAACGGAATTATACTATCAGATCGTCTATCAGCAAAACGGCGTGTGGCAGTTTCATTCCGCCCAGCAATTTCTGGATGGGGAACAGGCGGACGGCACCGTGCTGCCCGGCAGGAAAACCCGGAGCCTGATCCTGAACACGGGGGAAGCGGATGAAAGCGGCTACGCCATGATCCAACTGATCACCCGGGAAAACGGGCGCACGATCTATCAGGGCTCTCGGCTGCTGTGCGTGCGTCCCGTTCGGGGAGGAATAAACCTCAGCGTTTCAGCGGAGGGGGCTTTTGCGCCGTTTCTGGGGCAGGAATTGATGATCGCCGCCGTCCATGACGTGCCCTGCGGCCTAACGGTGCGCATCGTGAACGGGCAGGGGACCACGGTCAGGTATCTGGCTTACGACGTTCCCTCCCGCCCGGAGCAGCTGACCCCTTCCGCCAGCACCTTCTATTGGGACGGTCAGAATGCTTCCGGGGAAATAGCCCCGGCGGGGGCTTACCGCGCCGTGGTTTCCACCCGCATCGGCAGACAAACCTTCACCGCCGAAAGCGAGCCTTTTTATCTGGTGCAATAAAGAATTTTGTAACAATATGGTTATATGTAGTTGACAAAAATGAAATTATATCGTTATAATGAACCTGGGCTGAAAGGCCCGGAGTTTTTTATGTGTGGAGAGGAGCCATGACGACGGATATTTTGATCGTAGGCGCGGGGCCTGCGGGGATTTTTACGGCACTGGAAATGCTGCGCAAGGGCAGCAAAAAGAAAATCACGATCATTGAAAAAGGCGCAGCCATCGAAAACAGGCATTGCCCCAAGGTAAAGACGGGGGCGTGCATGAACTGCCAGCCTTACTGCCATATCACCACCGGCTTTTCCGGGGCGGGGGCTTTTTCGGACGGCAAGCTGTCCCTTTCCTATGAGGTGGGGGGTCAGCTGCCGGAGCTGATCGGCGAAAGCTACGCCCAGGAGATGATCAATTATACCGATCAGATTTACCTGTCCTTCGGCGCGGACAGCCACGTGGAGGGCATCGGGCAGACGGAGGAGATCAAGCAGATCAGGCTCCGGGCCATCCGGGCGGGCCTGAAGCTGGTGGATTGCCCCATCCGGCATTTGGGCACGGAAAAGGCCCAGATCCTGTACGGAGAAATCGAAAAATATCTGATGGCCCAGGGCGTGGAGATTCTATTTGGCTACAACTGCGTAAACCTTTTGTTGGACGGTAAAAAGTGCGTAGGCGTGGCAGTGGAAAAAAAGGGCGTGCAGGAAGAGATCCGGGCGCAGCGCACCGTGGTCGCCACCGGGCGGCGGGGGGCGGACTGGCTGGAGAAGCTTTGCCAGGAGCACGGCATCGCTCATCAGCCCGGCACGGTGGATATCGGCGTCAGGGTAGAGGTTCGCAACGAAGTCATGGAGACGGTGAACCGGGTGCTGTACGAAAGCAAGCTGGTGGGCTATCCCAAGCCCTTCAAGGATAAGGTGCGCACCTTCTGCCAGAATCCCGGCGGCTTCGTGAGCCAGGAAAACTATGATAACAACCTGGCGGTGGTGAACGGGCACAGCTATAAGGAATTGAAAACAGAAAACACCAATTTGGCGATCCTCTGCTCCCATAACTTTACCGAGCCCTTCAACCAGCCCATCGCCTACGCCCAGAAGGTGGGAGAACTGACGAACATGCTGGGCAGCGGGCGCATTCTGGTGCAGCGGTTCGGGGATATCCTGGATGGGAAGCGCACCTGGCAAAAGGAGCTGGCCCGTTCCAACGTGCGCTACACCCTGCCGGACGCCGTAGCGGGGGATATCACCGCCGCCATGCCCTACCGGGCTATGACCAATATCATCCATTTCATGCAGGCCATGGACCAGGTGGTGCCCGGCTTCGCGGGGGAAGAAACGCTGCTGTATTCCCCGGAGCTGAAATTCTATTCCAATCGCATCAAAATGGATAAAACTTTGCATACCAACATCCAGGGCCTCCACTGCCTGGGAGATTCCAGCGGCTGGACGAGGGGGCTTATGATGGCCTCCGTGATGGGGGTCATCATGGGCCAGGAGCTGGCAAAAGAAGGTTAAGGGCGGCGTCCAGTAAGAATTTACCTGTTGAATTTGCTTTTTCGTCCCTCTAAAATGCGGATATGGGCCGACAAAAGAAAAGCAGAGGTGCGAATGCCATGAAAAAAAGAACGGTACTTTTCCTCTTCACGGTGCTGGCGGTATGCTTATGCTTATTTACCGCCCATGCGGAAACGCTGAAGCTGGGGGATACGGGGGAAAACGTACTTCAGCTCAATACCCGGCTGCGTCAGCTCAATTATACCGCAGTGCGGGCCGCCGATACCTTTACGGAGAGCACCGCCGTCGCCCTGACCGCCCTGCAGAATGCCTATGGGCTGCCGGCGACGGGCGAAGCGGACGAAGCCACGCTGGATATCCTTTACGGCGAATGCTATCGGCCCTTGAAGATGAATGATTCCGGGGCCGACGTAAAGCTTTTGCAGGAAAAGCTCATCGAAATGGGCTATTACTGGGGCAATCCCAGCGGCAATTACCTGGAGGGCACCACCGCCGCCATTCAGACCTTTCAGGGGGAATGCAGCCTGCCCATCACGGGGGAGGCGGACGTAAAGACCCAGGCGCTCTTATTCTCCCTGTCCGTGCGGCCTACGCCTACGCCTACCCCGGTGCCTACCCCCGCTCCCGAACGGACGCCCACCCCCACGCCGGGGCCTTATCAGCCCTTCCCGGGAACGCTGCAGAGAGGCTCCAGGGGCGATACCGTACCCAAAGTGCAGCAGCGGCTGATGGACCTGGGGTATTTTACCTTCTACAAAACCACGCAGAATTACATGGATCAAACGGTGCAGGCCGTAAAGAGTTTTCAAGCCGCTAACGGCTTGGAAGTAACAGGCATCGTAGATGAAGAAACATGGAACGTTCTTTTCAACGATACGGACGTGCGGGGCGTCGGCGATGAAAAAAAGCCGGAATTTCAGCTGCCTTATTTCTTTGAGGTGGATGTGAACAACCAGGTAGTAAAGGTCTGGAAATACAACCGGGACACCCAGGATTATACCGACCTGGACCGGGCCTTTATCTGCACCACGGGCTCAACAGCCTATCCCACGGCCCTGGGCACCTTTACCCTGACGGGCAGAAAGAGCCAAATGTGCTGGTTCCCGGACTGGGGCGGCGGTCACGCCCGCTGGTGGGTCAAGATCGGACGGGATAAAAACGGCACCTTCGCCTTCCACAGCGTGCTGTACAGCCAATGGGACGACGACAGCACCCTGAAGGTTTCCTCCTTTACCGGCCTTGGCAAGCGGGGCAGCCACGGCTGCATCCGCCTGACGGTGGCGGACGCCAAATGGATCTACGATCACGTCAGGGAAGGAATGCAGGTTTGGATCCGCGACGACGCGCCGGACGACCCGGAATTGAAGGCCAAGGTAAAGCCCGGGGAGCTGAATTCCAAGACCATGATGCCCAACGTGACGCCGGAGCCGCCGCAATATACCTACGACGGCACCCAGGCCCCTGAAACGGCGGAGAGGGCCCTCAGCGAAGGGAAATCGGGGCAGGACGTGTATTGGCTGCAAATGAAGCTCAAGGAACTGGGGTATTATACAGGCACCGCCACAGGCACATACCTTGGCGGCACGAAAAAGGCCGTCAGCGCTTATCAGAAAGCCAACGGCCTGGGCTCGGATGGCATTGCTGGGGTCAAAACGCTGAATTACCTGTATCAGCAGGTGCGGGATGCCTACGCCACCCCCACCCCGGAGCCCCAGGCCGTCCCCGACCTTCAGACGGAAGCCCCGGAGGAAGAGAACGGAGTCAATATCTGATTCGCAAATAAATAGACGCTCGCTTGCACGGGCGTCTTTTTTGATGTGAGATCATTCCACCGTGATGCACTTGCAGGGGCATACCGCCGCGCAGGAGCCGCATCTTGTGCATTTTTCGGGGATGATCCGGGCAAAGCCGTTTTCCACCACGATGGCGTCGTACTGGCATTCCTTTTTGCAGCGACCGCAGCCAATGCAGGCGTCCATGCAGACGGCCCTGGCGGTGCGTGCCACGTCGCTGTTCCGGCAGCGGACGATCACGCTCTGGCTGACGGGCAGCAGGCGGATCACGCTGCGGGGGCAGGCCTTCACGCAGGCGCCGCAGGCGGTGCATTTGCTGGGATCAATATGGGCGATGCCATCCTGCATGGTGATGGCGCCGAAAGCGCACTTATCCATGCAGTCTCCCAGCCCCAGGCAGGCGAAGCGGCAATCCTTGGGCCCGCCGGCGAGCCCGGCGGCGGAAGCGCAGCTTTGATACCCGTCATAAACGTACCGTTCCTTGACGATGCCGTTCTCGCCCTGGCACAGCACCCGGGCTACCAGCCTTTCGCCTGCGTCGGCCTCCTGGCCCATGATGGCGGCGATGGCCTTGATGCCCTTTTCGCCCGCCGGGGCGCAGCCGTTCACCGGGGCCTTGCCTTCCACTACCGCGGCGGCGAAGGCGTCGCATCCGGCATAGCCGCAGGCTCCGCAGTTAGCCCCGCCCAGGCATTCCCGCACCTGGGCTACCCGTTCATCCACTTCCACGTGGAATTTCTTGCTGGCGAAGGAAAGCACCCCGCCAAAGATGAGCCCGATGGCCCCCAGGAGCAAACCGGCGTATAAAATCGTCATATCCCCGTTCCTCCTTTACACCAGGCCGTTGAAGCCCATGAAGGCCACCGCCATGAGACCGGCGGAAACCAGCGTGATGGGGAAGCCCTTCATGCATTCGGGGATCTTGCTGCTTTCCAGCCTCTCCCGGACCCCCGCCATCAGCACGATCGCCAGCAGGAACCCCAGGGCGGAAAAGGTGCCGTTCAGCACGCTTTGCAAAAGACCGTAGCCGTTATTCATGTTCAGCGTGGCAACGCCCAGCACCGCGCAGTTGGTGGTGATGAGGGGCAGGTAAATGCCCAGGGCGCTGTAGAGCGTGGGGCTGCTCTTTTTCAGGAACATTTCCACGAACTGCACCAGCGCGGCGATCACGAGGATGAAGGAAATGGTGTTCATGTAGGTGAGGTTCAGCGGGATCAGCAGCAGGTTGTAGATCAGCCAGCAGAAGAGGGATGCGATGGTCATAACGAACGTGACAGCCAAGCCCATGCTGACGGAAGTGCTCACCTTGCTGGATACCCCCAGAAAGGGGCAGCAGCCCAGGAACCGGGAGAAAATGAAGTTATGGGTGAGGATACAGCTTACCATGAACAGAAGGATGTCTGTGATGCTCATGCCGCCTGCGCCTCCTTTGCTTTCCGATTGGTTTCGATCTTTTTGACGATCAGGTTAAACATGCCCAGCAGCAGCCCGAAGGTCAGGAAACCGCCGGAGGCCAAAACGATGAGCAGCATGGGCTCGTAGGATGCGCCCAGCACGTTCATGCCGAATACCGAGCCGTTGCCGATCAGCTCCCGAATGGCGCCCATCAGCGTCAGCGCCAGGGTGAAGCCCACGCCCATGCCCAGGCCATCCAGGGCGGAGGGGAGGGGGGGATTTTTGCTGGCGAAGGCTTCCGCCCGGGCCAGGATGATGCAGTTCACCACGATCAGGGGAATGAACAGGCCCAGGCTGTCATACAGGGAAGGCACGAAGGCCTGCATGAGCAACTGCACCATGGTAACGAAGGTGCAGATGATGACGATAAAGGCAGGAATGCGCACCTGATCGGGAATGAACTTGCGAAGCAGAGATACCGCCACGTTGGAGCACACCAGAACGAAGGTGGCGGCGGCGCCCATGCCCAGGCCGTTCAAGGCGCTGGTGGTGACAGCCAGGGTGGGGCAGGTGCCCAGCACCAGGCCGAAGGTGGGGTTTTCGGGTATGATGCCGTTAAAGAATACCCGTCCCAGGCTTTTCTTCTCGCTCATGCTTTCTTGGCCTCCTTTTGGTAGCCGTAAATCTTCCGGGGGATGCGGTCAATGAGGGGCGTTACAATGTTCATCAAAAGGATGCCGTAGGTAACGCCTTCGGGGTAGCTGCCAAACTGACGGATCAGGGTGATTATGAGGCCGATGCCCGCGGCGTAGATCACCTGGCCCCAGGGCGTGATGGGGGAAGTGACGTAATCCGTCGCCATGAACACCGCGCCAAAGAGCACGCCGCCGGACAGCGTAGCGGCAAGGGCCGCCTCCGGGGCAACGCCGCCGATGAGCCAGGTGCATACGAACACGCTGCCCACCGTGACTGCCGGGATGCGCCAGGAAACCGTGCCCGTAAGCAGCAGGAACACAAAGCCTAAGAGAATGGCGGCCTTGCTCACCTCGCCGATGCAGCCGGGCACCTGGCCCAGGAACAGCTCCATGAGGGTATAGCCCTTGGAGGAGAGGGGCGTGGCGGTGGTTACCGCGTCCATGCCTGCCTGAAAGAAGGTGGGGTTCACGAAAGCGGAAGCGGTCATATGCACGGGCCAGGAGGCCAGCAGCACGGCCCGGGCCGCCAGGGCGGGATTGAGGAAATTATCTCCCAACCCGCCGAATAATTGCTTGACGATGATAACGGCAAAGGCGCTGCCGATCATCGCCATCCACCAGGGGGCGGTGGAGGGCAGGTTCAGCCCCAGGATCAGGCCCGTAACCAACGCGGAGCAATCGCCGATCCTGACCTTTTGCTTAGCGATCTTTTGCCACAGGAATTCGGCGCACACGGCGGTGACGCAGGAAACCGCCAGCACCAGCAGCGCCTGCAAGCCGAAGGCATACACGCCTGCCGCCGCTGTGGGCAGCAGGGCGATGAGCACATACTGCATGAGCCGCTGGGTAGTAACGGGATTATGCACGTGGGGCGCGGTGGAGATTCTCAAGCTCATTTGTTATCCCCTCCTTTTGCGGCGGCCTGAGCGGCGGCCTTGGCTTTGGCCTCGGCAGCCAGCTTTTCTTTGGCGAATTTGAAGGACGGCGTGAGCCACCGGCGGGACGGGCAGGCATAGGCGCAGGAGCCGCAGAGGATGCAGTCGTTGACGTGCAGTTTATCCGCTGCGGCAAAATCGCTCTTATCCGCCGCCACCTTGATCTGGTATGGGTTCAGGCCGATTGGGCAGGCGGCGACGCACCTGCCGCAGTGAATGCAGGGGCTTTCCTCCTTGCTCCTGGCTTGCTTCTCATTGAAAACCACGATGCCGTTGGTGGATTTGAAGATGGGCACGCTGTCGTTGGGCAGGCAGATGCCCGTCATGGCCCCGCCGAAGAAGATCTTTCCCGGCGTTTCGCTGTACCCGCCGCACTCGCCGATGATATCCTCCGTAATGGTGCCGATGCGAAGGCGCAGATTGGCAGGCTTGCGTACGCAGCCGGTGACGGTGACGATGCGGCTGATGAGGGGCTTTCCGTCGATGACGGCGTCGGCGATGGCGGCGCAGGTGCCCACGTTCAGCACCACCACGTGCACGTCGATGGGCAAGCCCCTGGCGGGCACCTGGCGGCCTGTCAGGGCTTCGATGAGCTGTTTTTCGCCGCCCTGGGGGTATTTGGTCTTCAGCGGCTGCACCGTAACGCCGGCGCGGCCCGCGGCAGCCTCCCGCATGGCCTCGATGGCCTCCATTTTGTTATCCTCAATGGCGATGATGCCCCGCCCCACGTTCAGCGCCCGCATCACGGCCCGAAGGCCATCCACCACCCGGGTGCTGTTTTCCAGCATCAGGCGGTAATCGGCGGTCAGGTGGGTTTCGCATTCCGCGCCGTTTACGATGATGGTATCGCAGGATTTGCCCGCCTGGAAGGTGAGCTTTACGTGGGTGGGGAAGGACGCGCCGCCCATGCCGGTGATGCCGGCGGCCTGAATGGCGGGGATCACCTGAGCGGGGTCCACGCTTTCCACGCTGCCCAAGGGGTGCAAATCGCACCAGGTATCGGCAAAATCGTTTTTGATGGTGACCGCCTGAACCGGGGCTACGCCCACGCCCTGGATCTGATCCACCGCCACCACTTCGCCGGAAACGCTGGCGTGGACCGGCACGCTCATAAATCCCTGGGCTTCGCCGATCACCTGACCCAGCAGCACCTGATCGCCCTTTTTCACGCAGGGCTTGGCAGGCGCGCCGATATTCATTGCCATGGAGATGGTGACGGTATCCGAAATATAATCCACGGTGGGCAAATTGCGGGTAGGCAGCTTGCCCTCATGGGAGGAATGCAGGGGATGAATGCCCCGCCGGAATGTTTTTTTCTGCAATGTTCTTGCCTCCTATCTCATCCAATGTTACTGCTGTCCGGCGAGGGATTGTTCATAGGCCTCGTTGACGGCGAGCACGACGGCCTGCACCAAATAACCCGGATAGCCGGAAGCAGCATAATCCGCCGCATTTAGGGGCAGGGCAGCGTTCAGGAAGACTTCCTCCAGGCCGGATGCGTCCAGCGCGGTCCTTTCCCGATCCGCGCCAACCGTTGTCTGAAACAGCTTCACGGCCCCCAGGGTATCGTCGGAGAACAGGCAATCCGCCGTCACCCGGGTATAAAAGATGATGCTGTCTGCCTCTCCGCTTTTTACGTGGAGGCCGAAGGCGGCTTGATCCGCCTGATCGCCTTCCTTTGCCCGGGCGTATGCCTGATTGACAGCAAGGCAAACGGCGGTATCCAGATAAGGCTGATC
>CAJOPV010000038.1 GCA_905236495.1 uncultured Christensenellaceae bacterium | reverse complement strand
GCCGGTATCTCGGTAGGCGGGGCGGCGGTGGCGGGGGCGGCGGTCACAACGGGCACCTGGGTGGGCGGCGGCGTTTCGGTAGGCGCGGGGGTAGGTCGGGTCACCGCCAGGGCCACGCTCTTATCGGTGCGCATCCAGGTATCGCCGCTGCGGATCATGGCATAAACGTTGCCGGTATAGGGCTCGTCAAACACCGCCTGGATGGACCAGATGCGGTTGGTTTCGTTTTCGCCGTTGGCGAGGGTGGCGGTGGCGGTGATCTCGTTATCGTCCACATCCACCAGCTTCACGCCGTCCACCGACTGGTTCGTCGTCAGGTTAAAGACCACCCGGGAATTGGTGAGGGCCTCGGTGCTGGCGGCCTGGAAAGAAAGGGCCTCCGCCGGGGCCTTGGCCTGCACGTTCAAAAGACCGCTGACGGCGTTTTTCAGAGGCGTCAAAGGCCCGGCGTCCTTCAGCAGCAGGGAAGCGCCGCATAAAAGCACCAGCGCCGCCGCCGCAATGCAGATCACTTTGGCCCAGGGGAAGCGGGAGGAGCCGTAATCCGCCTCTTCCTCGTCCTCAAAATCCTCCCGGTCATCCTCGTTCAATCGCACCGAAGGGCGATCCGTCTCCGGGTCCGGGGCAAAATTGCCGTCCGGCGCCCGGCGGGACCATTGGATTTCTTCCTCCTGGCCCCGTACGGGCTGCTGGGCGCTTTCGGCCTGGCGATGCCGGTCGCTGCGCCGGTGGCGCGCCGGGGCCTGCCAGCCTTCTGGATTTTTATTGTAATCGCTCACAGGGACATCCCTCCTTGCCGGAAAAAATCAAACAGCATTCTCACACAGTATAGCAGAAAGCCGCCTGAATCACAAGTAAAAATTCGACGCCGATCTTCCCGCTTCCTGCCCCTTCCCCCGGATCGGCTCCCTTTCCCTTTTCCCTTCGGCAAAATCCGCCCTTCATTTTTCCGCCCGGCTGTGGTATGATGAGGGGGCCGCCGGGCTGAACCATCGGCGGATGAACCGAGACGGAGGCGCCTATGCACCGCTTTTTTGCCGAAATCCTTTCCCCGGACCGGGCCCGGCTTTTCCCGGAGGAGGAAAACCACGCCCTCCGGGTGCTGCGCATGCAGCCGGGGGACCCCTGCCAGGCCCTTTCGGACGGGCGTGTGTTCGCCGCCCATATCCTGGAAATCAGCCCCCGGGTGATCCTTTCCCTGGAGGAGGAATTGCCCTCCCCGGAGCCCGCCGTCCGCGTGACGCTGTACCAGGGCATCCCCAAGGGAGATAAGATGGATTACATCGTACAAAAGTGCACCGAGGCGGGGATCAGGCGCATCGTGCCGGTGTCCTTCTCCCGGTGCGTGGCGAAATGGGAGCAGAAGGACGGGGAGAAAAAGCGCCTTCGCCTCCAGCGCATCGCCGCCGAGGCCGCCAAGCAGTCGGGCCGGGCCCTGACCCCGGAAATATCTTTTCCCCTGACGCTGACGGAGGTGTGCCGGGCCCTGCCGGGCCACGCCCTGTGCCTGGTGCCCTGGGAGGAGCAGCGTCAGGGCGGCATCGGGGCGAACCTGAACGGAGAAAAGGATATCGCCCTCATCATCGGCCCGGAGGGAGGCATCGACCCCAGGGAGATCGAAGCCTTAACCGCCGCCGGGGCAAAGCCCGTCACCCTGGGGAAGCGCATTTTCCGCACCGAGACCGCCGGCCTTGCCGCCCTGATCTCCCTTCTGACGCTGACGGGCGATATGGAATAACTTATAAGGAGAAGAAAACGCATGCCATCCGTGGCTTTTCATACCCTGGGCTGCAAGGTCAATCAGTATGATTCCCAGGCTATGCTGGAATTATTTGAGAAAGCGGGCTATGAGATCCGGGATTTTTCCCAGACCGCCGACGTGTATGTGGTGAATACCTGCACCGTCACCGGCTCCGGGGATAAGAAGAGCCTGAACGCCGTGCGCCGCGCTCTTAGGCAAAACCCCGCCGCCCAGGTGGTGATCGCCGGGTGCCTGGCCCAAAGGGACGGGGAGAAGCTGCTTGCCACCGGGGCCCGCCTGGTGATCGGCAACGCCCGGCGGGGGGAGGTAGTCGCCCTGTTGGAGGAGGCCATCGAGCAGAATCATCAGGTCGCCGCCGTCACGGATATCCTGCGGGTGCCCT
>CAJOPV010000037.1 GCA_905236495.1 uncultured Christensenellaceae bacterium | reverse complement strand
TTTGTTTTTTTGTGAGGATTTTCCTTTTCGGCGCGTCTAATATATGGAACGCGCTCCACGAGGTGATGAAATGGACAAGGATTTTTTCGTGCAGGCCATCGGCGCCCAGGCAGACGCCATGTATCGCGTGGCCTGGACGGTGCTGGGGAATCCCGACGACTGCCGGGACGCATTGCAGGAAACGACCCTCAAGGCCTGGGAAAAGCGCCATACCCTACGGGACGACGGCAAATTCAAAAGCTGGGTGATCCGCATTCTGGTGAACGAGTGCCATAACATCCTTCGGTTCAGGAAGCGTGTGGTGCTCATGCGGGATACGCCCGATCAGCCCTTTGATCCGCCGGACAGGACGCTTATCCTGGCCCTGCAAAGCCTGCCGGAAAAATACCGCTTGCCTCTCATGCTGCAATACGCCGAGGGCATGACCTACCAGGAAATCGCCCAGGCCCTGAAGCTGACGGAGCCCGCCGTCCGGGGCCGCATCCACCGGGCCAAAGAACAGTTAAGAAAGGAGCTGGAGGCATGAACAGCCGTTTGGAAGAACGATTGAACGACCTCAAATCTTCCTTCCCCGAAATGCCCGGGGGCTTCCGCCAGGCGCTGATGACCGCCGCCCGCTCCGTGAAGGAGGAAAGGAAAATGAAAAGATTCACCCTGCGCACGGCTCTGATCGCCGCGCTGCTCATCATCGCCACCATGACCGCCGCCCTGGCTGCCACCGACGCCCTGGGCTGGACGGATTTCTTCATCCGCTACGAAACCACGGTGCCCAAGGCTGCCCAGGAAATCATAAACGCGACAGAGGAAAAAAGCTACCAGGTAGGCCCCCTCACCTTCACGGTCAAGCAGCTGCTGTGCGACGGGCATTTGACGATGAGCACCACCGATATCCGCACCACAGACGGAAGCGAAGCGCTCTATTGCTTCGATCCCGGAGAAAGCCTGGACTGTAACGGTCAAAACGGCAATGCCCTGGCAAATCGCCTGGGCCTGCCCCCGGAAACCACCTATACAGAGGCTGCCAGGCAGCTGAATCTGCCCCTGTACTGCCCCCGGGCCATCCTGATTCCCGCAGAGGAATACAATGGCGGTGAGGAAATGGAAGATCCTCTCTGGAATGAAGATAATACCATGACCTATTTCAGCATGGCGTATCTGGATCAGGATCAGGCAAAAGGGCTGGACGCTCTTCCCACCGAAATACTGCTCCGTGTCAGCCAGATCGATCCTGAAACAGGGGAAGAAAAAGAAGATTCACGGATTTCAAAGCGCGAACCCATTGAGATCCCCGTTCAGGGCGTCATCGCGGAGAAAGATTATGCGCCTGTTGAACCCTTCATCCTGAACGGCTATACCCTCGTTTCCGTCCACGCGGAGCAGACCGTGGCGGGCCTGTATCTGGATCGGACCTACGAAGCCGGCGAGGAAGCGAAAAAGATTTTTGAAGCCGCCGATGCCGAAACGGCCTTTGATATCATCTGCGGTCTTTGGAAGGGCGCCTGGGTGCAGGAGGACGGTAAAGGCTTCCCCGAGGGCATCAGCCTCTCCGGCGAATACGACGACAAGGATTATCCCATCCTCCACTTTCGGGATATGATCTCCGTGGATGAAATGCCCCAAACCCTGATCCTGGAGACCGACGATCAGCAAGTGACGCTGAAATAAAAAAAGTCCCTCCCGGCAGCTTTTCTCGGAAGGGGGGGTACAGGGGAAATCGTTCCTTGGGCTCCAAAGAACGGTTCCCCCTGCTTCGTTTATTGATATATTCTCCCCAGCGTGGTGTTATCCACGGTGCGGTTCTGCAGCGCGGGGATGGGGCTGGGGGCGGTTTCGGCCCGGTAATCCTTGCCCCGCTGGCGGATAGAGCGGTCGATGACCTGGTGGCTGGGCACGCTGTCCACGGCGGAATTGACGATCTGCTGGTAGCGGAAGAAATCGTAATCCTTGGGCAGCATGTTGACGGGCTTGAAGATTTCCTTTTCCGCGGTGAAATCCACCATGTTCAGGGCGGAGCGGACGTAATCGATGTTGGGGCTGAAGTGCAGGGGGGCAGGGAATTCGCCGTTGGGGATCACCTGCTGCCAATCCTTCTTTTCATACTGCTTGAGCAGCTGGGCCGCGTGGTGCACATGGGCCACCTCCATGCGGAAGAAGGCCTCCCACAGCTGCTTGATATCCGGGTCGGTCTCATCCTCCATGCAGGAATAATAGAGATACGCCTCGGTGTATTCATGCATCAGCAGCCCTTCCAGCCAAGTCATGCAGGGGTCCATGAGGCTGCCGTACTGGGTGACGTGCTGCTCCTCGATCATGCCGATCTCCTGATACAGCTTCCGCCCCAGATCGCTGGTGTAAAGGCCGCAGATATTCATGTAATAGTTCATGGTCTGCTGCTCGGCGGCGGTGATGATGTTCACCGCCAGCTTATCAAAAAGCTGGGCGTCGGGCTTTCCGGGAACGCACAGGGCGTCGAAGGGCGCCCGATGCTCCGAAATGGTGGGGCGGCCCGGCATGATCTCGGTATAATCCCCTACCAGGGTCTCGGCGTAAAGCCCCGTTTCCATTTCCAAGAGATCCGCGTAACGGTACAGATGGTCGAAATCCTCCAGCAGGGCAAAATCCAGGGCGGATTTTACATTGGGGCAGGTGACCCGCTGGGCCAGCATGGCGGTCAGGTCCACCGCCAGCTGCTCGTAGCCGATGGTATGCTCCAGCACCGTTTCATCGATGGGCTTCAGGCAGGCGATCTTCTTTTGCTGCTGCTGCTCCTGCCGGCGGGTGAGGGCCAGCTCCCTTCTCAGATCGTTGTTGCTCTCATGGCGCTGAAACTGGTGGGAAAACTTCACCGCCTCGTATTCCGTTCCGTTCATCAGGATCACCCGGGTGCGGGTGTAGGGATCGATGGACATTTTGTCATAGGCCTTGGGGTACATCTTCTGCCAGTCCATGAACTGGTCGGTGAGCCGCTCGGGCTTTAACTGAAATGGATTCATGTTTTGCGCCTCCTTTATTTGCTCACCCTTATTGTGACCCGGAAGGACGCAAATATACAAAAAGGGCCTTCAGGCCCTTTCATGCTTTTCCAAGGTTTGCTGATCGTCTGAATGCCTCACAAGTCCGCTGTGATCATGGGTTTCAGTCGAGCAAATCATTCATGGTCTTGATTTGCTCGTCGTCGCTTTTGAAGGGCTGCAATTTGGGGTCGGTGGTATCGTAATCCGCCTTGAGCACGATGCCCATGATGAGGCGGGTATCCGTCCCGAAGCTGTCTTCCAGATCGATGGGCGCGTTGAAATCAAAGGCCTGGGCGTCCATCCCCGTGCGCAGGGCATCCAGATTGGGATACAGCACCAGGGATTCGGAATGCACCACGATCTTATGGGAATTGAGCTGGTAGCTGACGATCTGGAACCCGTCCTCGATTTCCACGGTGGCGGTGCCCACGGAGAAATTATTGGAGGCAATGAGGGGGTAGGTATAAACCCCGTCCTCGGAAACGTCCAGGGGCGTCACCCGGTTCCACACCGTGCCGCCGATCAGCTCCCGGGTGGTAGGGCCGAAGGAAGTGATGGTGTTATTGTAGAGGATATCGCTGTGTTCCTTCTTCTGGTTCTCCAGCACATCGCCGCAGATGACGCACCGATATTCCTGGGCGCCGTCCTCCCCGGCGATCCATTGGTACAGATGGCCCAGCTCCGGGGTCTCCAGCCTTTCTTCCTCGCCGCATACGGCGCATAGCCGCACCAGCACCCCGGGCTCCACGCAGGTTGGTTCCTGCAGGCTGACGACCTGCCAGGTATGCTCTGTTGCGGCGATGGGCCGGGTAAGCACATAGCCGCAGGTATCGCAGACGATTTTCTCCTCCCCCGGCTCCGCGCAGGTGGCTTCTTTTACCACCGTCCAGCCGTCCTGGGGATAGTCATGGTCTTCCAGCGTCACTTCCGTCTGTTCCGTCTGGGCGATCACTTCCCGGCAGTCCTCGCAGTACAGTTCATAGGTGCGCACCAGGGCGTGCTGCTCCTCATCCCGCTTTTCCACGTGGGCCGTATTCCCCAGCCGCAGCGTCAGCCGATGCCCGGCATGGAGCTGCTCCGGGGCTTCCGTTGGCTCTTCCGTGGGTTCTTCCGTGGGTTCTTCCGTGGGTTCCTCCGTCGGTTCCTCAGTGGGTTCCTCTTTAGGCTCGTCCTTTGGTTCATCCGTCGGTTCATCCGCCGCTTCCGGGGCGGGCTGATCCGAGGGCTCCGCCTGCTCCGTTTCCGCAGAGGCGGAAGCAGGGGGCGGGGTTTCCTCCGCAAAAGCGGGCAGTCCGCCCAGGGCAAGCGCCGCGATCAGCAGGGCAGCCAGCCATAATTTCATCCGTTTCGTAGCCGTATCCTCCCATAAGGTCTGATCCGGGCCACACGCCCGGAGATTCATTCAATGCATTATGAGGGCTTTTTGCCCGGTTGTATTTTACCATACCTCCCGCCGCCCTGTCAAACGGGCGCGTCCCCAAAGCCCCTGAAACAGGGAAAATTTACAACTTCAGCGTAAAAAACCGCCGTTCCACAAGGGGCGGCGACCCAGAGTATCAATAAACCCCGGGATAGCTCGAAAGGGCCGCAGTCCTTTCGACTTTTATCCGCAGGACCGGGTCTCCCGGTCCGAGGAGCAGTCAGGATGACTGCTTCCGATATCAATTTGCGACCGTAAA
>CAJOPV010000036.1 GCA_905236495.1 uncultured Christensenellaceae bacterium | reverse complement strand
GGCAAAGACGTACGGGGCGGGGGCCGCCGTGGCGGTGAGCACGCTGAGCAGCAGCCGCGTCTTGGCCCCGGCCTTGCCGTCCACATACAGGCTGTGATCCTTCTGAAATTTCTTCACGGCGCTGACGGTGGCGCTGTCGTAGGCGCCGGTAGCCGCCCCGGCGTAATAGCCCAGGGATGAAAGGCGAAGCTGAAGCTGGGTCACCTGCTCGCCCTGATCGCCGGACTCCATATCCACCTCCTCCATGGGAGGCAGCAGCTTCACGTCCGTTTTTTTGCCTTTGCTGTTCAGCGGACGGCCCTCAAAGATCAATTTCTGCACCTCGGGGCTGGCGATGCCGTCCTGCTTGATGCCGTTCTTTTTCTGGAAGGCTTTCAGGGCGCTGAGGGTGGCGGCGGAAAACTGCCCGTCCGCCGTGCCGGTGTAAAAGCCCAGCTCCGTCAGCGCTTTCTGGAGCATCGTTACGCTTTTTCCCGTGGAGCCGGACTGCAGATAGGGGTAATGCTGCTGGGCGTCGGCGTCTTCCTTGAGGGCGGTGCCCGGCAGGTACTGGGCGGGGATGGATGCGTATTCCGAAACGATATAACCCGTATTGCCCTTATAGGTTACCTTGGCGTAATCCCCCGAAACAGCCAGCACGCTGATTTCCGCTCCCCGGGGAATGGTGAGGATCCGCTGGGAGGAGGTGGAGGCATACTTTCGCAGGTTCACGGAGGATAAGGTATAAGTCGTGAAGGGATAGGTGGCCTTGCCCGTTTGGGCAGGGGCGTTGGTGGGCAGGGGCGAGGGGGTGGGCGCTAAGACCAGAGTGACAGCCGGCAGGGCGGAGGAAGCGTACAAAAACGCCTGGGTGATTTCATCCGCGATGCCGCTTTGGGTCAGATTGTTCTTTTTCTGGAAGGCCCGCACCGCCGAGGCCGTGCCGCTGCCATAGATGCCATCGATCTTGCCGGTGTAAAATCCCAGCTCCTTGAGCCTGTTTTGCAGCCTGGTCACGGCGTCTCCCCGGCTGCCGCTTTTGAGCGCGGTATAGCTGACGGGTGCTTGGGTGGCGGCGAAAGCGGCGCCGTAGAGCGTCAGGTATTGCTTCATGGCCCAGCCCGTGACGCCCTCGTAAATCACCTGGTAATAATCGCCGCTTTCCCCGGTGATCACCACCATGCCCCCTGCGGGGATGGTGAGCAGCACCTCCGCCTGGGCGGAAGGCTGCCTCCGCAGATTCACGCTGACGATGGCGTCAGCTAACCGGCTTTCGGCTTCCCCTCGGGGGGCCCAGACCGGCAGAACGCATACCAGGGCCAGCAGCAGGGCGGTCAGACGGGTGATTCGGGCAGCGCGCATGGGGCAATCCTCCATTCTATTCCCAGCCTTTCGGCAAAAATACAGGAATTCATCTTATTTTATTACGTTTGCTTAACAATGTCAAGGCAAATAGTTCATAATATTGTAATATTTTGCGCCCATGGCAGCCGAAAAACGACGCATAATAAACGCAGGTGCGGAAGGAGGACGTTTGCATGGCAAATAAGCGGGGAATCAGGGCTTTGGCGGCGGTTCTGACAGCCATCATGCTGTGGGCCCAGGCCGCTCATGCCCTGGGGGCGGTGGCCTGGGGCGATCGGGGAGCGGATGTGACGAAGATCCAGCAGAAGCTGCGCCAGTATGGGTACTTGAGCGCCCCGGCGGACGGTATCTTCGGGCAGGCCACCTACGACGCGGTGGTATGGTTCCAGCGGAAAAACGGCCTGAAAGCAGACGGCGTGGTGGGCAGCGCCACGGCGGCGGCCCTGGGCATCGCCCTGGGCGGCAGCGCCGCGTCCGCCCCCGCCTCCTACAGCCAGAGCGAGGTTTATACCCTGGCCCGATTGGTGTATGCCGAGGCCCGGGGAGAGCCCTATGTGGGCAAGGTCGCCGTGGCGGCGGTGGCGCTCAATCGGGTGCGCTCCGCTTCCTTTCCCAATACCATCAGCGGCGTCATCTATCAGGCCGGGGCCTTCGACTGCGTGGCGGACGGACAGATCAACCTGGCCCCCGACGCCGATTCCCTCCGGGCCGCCCGGGACGCCATGAACGGCTGGGACCCTACCGGCGGCTGCGTCTATTACTATAACCCCGCCACCGCCACCAGCGCCTGGATCTGGAGCCGGGAGGTGCGGCTGGTGATCGGTCAGCATCGGTTCGCCGTGTGAGATGGGAAAACGAAGTGCCGGGGAGGCATTGCCTGGGTCAGGGGTATGGGGATGAATAAGCCCCTGTTCAAGAAGGAGAGGATTCCATAATGAAGCGAAAATTCCCCACGGCCCTGGTGGCCCTGGCAGTGGCGCTGGCGGCGGTCAGCGGCACAGCGGCCCGGGCGATGCTGCAGTCGGAGGGCTACAAGGCGCGGCTTCGGGAGGTATATGACGGGGCGGTGCTGTCGGCGCTGACGGAAATGGAGGAAGTGGAATTGAGCCTGCGCAAGGCCCTGCTATCCGCCGACGCGGGGGCGGGGAGCCGGTATCTGGGCCGGGCGGGGGCCGGGGCGGCCCAGGTGCAGCGAAGCCTGTCCCTTTTGCCTCTTTCCCACACTGCCACCCAAGGAGCGGTGAAATTTGCCAATCAGGTGGCGGATTACGCGGGGGTCCTGCTGAACGGGGAAGCGCTGACAAAGGAGGATGTGCAGCGTTTGTCTATGCTGACGGCCTCCTGCCAAAGCTGCGCCGCGGCGCTGTGGCAGGCCCGGGACGCCCTCTCCGCCCAGGCGGCTGCGGGGACGGATACCTTTTACGCCGCCGCGGACCCGGAGGCCCCGGCCTATGACAGCGGGGTTTCCTACCCTACGCTGATTTACGACGGCCCCTTTTCCGATGCCGCCGATCCGGGCCCGGCGAAGGGCCTGGGCCAGCGCGCCGTGAGCCGGGAGGAGGCGGAGGGCATCGCCCGGGATTTTGTGGGGGCGGACCGGGTGCTTTCGGTGACCGCCGGGGCGGACATGGGCGGCGCCATTCCCTGCTGGGGGGTCACGGTGACCTTACGGGACGTGACGATCCAGGCGGCGGTAACGAAAACGGGGGGCAAAATGCTGTGGATGGCCCCGGACACCGCTGATTTCCCGGCGGAAAAGAGCCTGGAGGAATGCCGGGACAGCGCCCTTGCCTTCCTGGAGGAGAGGGGGTTCCCAGGCATGCGGGCCACCTATTTCCAGGCGTACCAGGGCCTGATGGTGATTTCCTTTGCCGCCACCCAGGGGGATACGCTTCTGTATCCCGATCAGGTGAAGGTGCAGCTTCGCATGGATACCGCCCGGGCAGTGGGGATAGAGGCCCGGAACTATTGGCAGAATCACACTGCCCGGGGCCTGCTGACCCCCGCGCTTTCGGAGGCCGAGGCCCGGGAGAAAGTAAGCGCTCTATTGGCCCCGGAGGAAGGGAAGCTGTGCCTGATCCCCACCGACGGGGGCGAGAAGCTGTGCTGGGAGTTTCGGGGCGATTACCGCGGGGATACCTACCTAAGCTACATCAACGCCCAGGATGGCAGGCAGGAGGAGCTGTTGCAGGTAGTGGAAACGGAAACGGGCATTGAAACCGTATGATTTCCTTGACAGCCCCCTGCCGCCGTGCTACCATGAGGTCAGCAAGGAAAAGGAGGCGGCTGCATGGCACGGGCCTTGGCTGTGTTTGATTTTGACGGCACCCTGATCCCGGGGGACAGCATCGTTTCCTTTGTGAATTATGCCCGGAAGAAAGGGGCCATGCCGGGGAAGGAATATCGGCGGGTGCTCTTCGCCACGGTAAAATACCTGCTGGGCGGCATGACCGACGGGCAGATCAAGGCCCGTTCCCTCCGCTTCCTTCGGGGGCTTTCCCCGGAAGCGCGGGAAACCCTGGCGGCGGATTTTGTCCGGGAAGCGCTGCTGCCCAAGGTTTATGCCCGGGGGCTGGAAGCCATCGAGGAAAACCGCCGGGCGGGGCGGATCATGCTGCTGGTTTCCGCTTCCACCCGGAATTATATGCAGTTCGTTTCGGACGCCCTGGGCTTTGACGCGCTGCTGTGCACCGAGCTGGAAGCGGATTTTACCGTAAGAGCCAACTGCAAGGGCCAGGAAAAAGCCCGGCGGGTGGAAGCGTGGCTGAAGCAGAGCGGCATCCAGGCGGACTGGGCGGCCTCCCGGGCCTACGGCGACAGCCCCAGCGACGCCCCGGTTCTGCGCCTGTGCGGGCATCCCGTGCTGGTGAACCCCAAGAAAGCGCTGCGCCGGGCGATGCCCGAGGCTGACGAAGCAGCCTGGCGGTAATTACGAAAGCGGAGGAAATACCGATGAAGCTGATCTCCTGGAATGTGAACGGCTTGAGGGCCGCCATGGGCAAGGGCTTCATGGATGCCTTTGCCGCCCTGGACGCGGATATCTTCTGCCTCCAGGAAACGAAGCTGCAGGAAGGGCAGATCCAGATGAACCTGCCGGGGTATTGCCAGTATTGGCATTACGCTGAAAAAAAGGGCTATTCCGGCACGGCGATCTTCAGCCGGCTGCCCGCCCTGAGCGTACGCTACGGCATCGGCGCGGAGGAATTCGACCACGAGGGCCGGGTCATCACCCTGGAATTCCCGGATCTTTATTTCCTCACGGTCTATACCCCCAATTCCCAGGACGGCCTGGCGCGGCTGCCCTACCGCATGGCCTGGGAGGATGCGTTCTTACGGTATATCAAGGGGCTGGACGCGGAAAAGCCCGTCGTTTTCTGCGGCGATCTGAACGTGGCCCACAGGGAGATCGACATCAAAAACCCCAGATCCAATCTCCGCAACGCGGGCTTTACCCAGGAGGAGCGGGACAAAATGACCGCTTTGCTTTGCAGCGGCTTTACCGATACCTTCCGTTTCTTCCACCCGGAGGAAACGGGGGCGTACAGCTGGTGGAGCTACCGCTTCCACGCCCGGGAAAACAACGCCGGATGGCGCATCGATTATTTCATCGTGTCCGATCGGCTGCAGGGCCGCCTTACGGACGCCCGCATCCACCCGGAAATCTTCGGCTCCGATCATTGCCCTGTGGAGCTGACAATGAGGGAAGCGTAAATCGATTAAGTTTCAGTGAACATGGAAAAAACCGCTTCGGACAATTCGGCTTCTAATAATGCGTAATTTACGCCTGCTTTTGCCGCTTCGTGTATGCGTTTGGAGATTTCAGCGATTTTTACATGCTTTTCGTTTGACTGATCATATTTTAGATTCACGTTTTTATTGGGGGAGCAATATAACATGCAAAAAGTCATTGGTCAATGAACCAAATGGCAATTTTTTGGCGTAACGAGTATAAAAATCATATTGGCCGATGGGTTGCGTTCGAGCAGCTTGCGAATATCTGGGAATAAAAAAATTGCGCTTGCAATTGTCCAATATTTACTGTATGATAAGGGCAAGGGGGGCGAAGGCCTCCAATTGTATATTGAAGGGAGATTAATTTATGAAGAAGATTGCCGCGTTCCTGTTGGCTGCCGTGCTGGCGCTGGGCGCCTGCTCCGCCCTGGCTGAGGGCGAGGTGCTCATCGGGCAGGTGGAATACGCCGCCCACGGCACCGGCGGATTTGCCGTCATCACCGCCGTGGTGCGGGACGACATGATCCTGGCTGCCAAGATCGACGAATACCAGTTTATGAGCAGCCGGCCCGATATCGCCGTGGTGGGCGTGCCCAACAGCGATAACACCGCCGAGCGGGCCTTGGGCTCCTACATGCCGGAGGGCATGGTGCTGGCCTCCAAGCGGGTGAACAGCGACATGTACAGCCTGAACATGCAGCGGGCGGGCTCCACCAACCAGATCGCCGTCAACTACGATTCCATCGAGAAGTTCGCCGTGGGCAAAACCATCGCCGAGCTGGAAGCGGCCCTGGAAGGCTACACCGAAGAGAATAAGGCCGAATTCATCGACGCCGTCACCGGCGCCACCACCACCGACACCCTGAACTACGCCAAGGGCATCCTGGCTGCCGCCAAGGCCGCCAAGGGCGCTACGGGCACCTATACCTTCTACAACAAAACCGGGGAAACCGTCACCGAGCTGTATCTCATCGATAACCTGACCGGCGAACAGGGCCCCAACTACGCCGGTGCCGGCCTGGCTGCCGATGCTGCCTACACCGTCACCCGCACCGTTTCCGCCGAGGAAAAGGATGCCGGCTACAGCATGACGGTTTCCTTTAAGACGGAAAGCGGCTATGAGGCTCAGTACCCCACGCTGCACATCGAAGTGGCCCCCATCACCTTGCTGGCTGCCGACGCCCTCACCGGCGCCACGCCTATCAGCTTTTTTGCTCCCGCAGAGTAAATGCTTCTGATCTCCGGGGCGCCCGTGCGGCGCCCCGTTTTTTTGTTTTATGATGAAATCTTTGGACGCGGGAAAAATATTTTTTCGGGAAGTATTGACAGGATGCCTGAATCGTGCTATCTTATACCCGTGGTTAGCACTCGACGAGCAAGAGTGCTAACAACGAAGGAAAGAGGAAAGGAGCGGAGGGCCTTATGGCACAGCAGCCCATCGATGCGCGGAAGGAAAGGATCCTGCACGCCATCATCGACGATTACATCCAAACGGCCCTGCCCGTGGGCAGCCGCACCATTTCCCGCAAGTATGAAACCAGCCTCTCCAGCGCCACCATCCGAAACGAGATGAGCGACCTGGAGGAATTGGGCTATCTGGCCCAGCCCCACGTCAGCGCCGGGCGGGTGCCCAGCGTGAAGGCCTATCGGCTGTATGTGGATGATCTGCTCGCCGCCTGCCCGCCCCAGCCGGACGCCCGGGCCCGGGATTATTTTTCCAGCCGGGTGCGGCAGATGGAGGATGTGATCACCACCGCCGCCCAGGCCATCAGCGAGATCACCCGCTACACCGCCGTGGTGATGATGCCCAAGCAAACGGAACTTCGGGTATCCACGCTGCAATTGGTGCCCATGCCCCGGGGGGCGGCGCTGCTGGTGATCGTCACCGATACGGGGGCCATCCGGGATACGGTGATCCGGGTCAGCGAAAACCTGGACGGGGACGCCCTCTACGCCATCTCCCGGATGCTGACGGAAAGGCTGGCGGGCAGAACGCTTCAGGAAGTGCAGGAAATGCTGGGGGCCTATTCCCGGCAGATGGGGGGCGACGCCCAGGTGCTCCGGGGCATCGCGGATCTGGCGGCCCAGATGGAAAAGCAGTCCGCCACCGATACCCTCACTGTGGGAGGCAGCCACAATATCTTAAACTACCCGGAGTATTCCGACGTGGAAAAGGCCCGGGCTTTCCTGTCCGCCCTGGAGGAGAAGGATCGGCTCATGGCCCTGCTTTCGGAGGATGGGGCCGGGTTCACCGTCCACATCGGGCCGGAAACGGGGCTGCCGGAAATGGCGGATTGCTCCGTCGTCACCGCCAGCTACCAGGTGGGGGCGGATCACCGGGGCGCCGTGGGGGTCATCGGGCCCACCCGGATGCCCTACGCCCGGGTGCTCAGCGCCCTCAGCGCCATCGGCAGCGTGCTCAGCGATATGCTGGGCGAGTGAGAAGGCGATCGGGAATGAAGAAGAAAAAGAGGAACAGTGCCATGCCGTTTGATAAGGAAACCGAAGCCCCCGAAGCGGAGGAGGCCATCCAGATGGAGGAAACCGCCGAAAATGCGGATGCGCAGCAGCCCGCCCCGGAGGAGGACGCCCTTGCCGCCGCCCAGGCCAAGGCGGAGGAATACCTGAACCTGGCCCAGCGGGTGCAGGCGGATTTCGATAACTACCGCAAGCGCACCAAGGCCACCCGGGCGGAGGCCTATGAGGACGGGGCCCGGGAATTTATCAAGCTGCTTTTGCCGGTGGTGGATAACCTGGAACGGGCCATTCAGCAGGAAAGCCCGGATGAAAGAATGATGACCGGGGTGAAGCTGGTGTATAAGCAGCTGACGGAAGCCCTGGAAAAGCGGGGCGTCACGGTCATCGACCGGCAGGGAGAGAAATTCGACCCCGCCCTGGAAAACGCCGTCATGCAGGGCACCGACGAGGAAGGGGAGCCCGGCACCGTCTGCGCCGTATTGCAAAAGGGCTACAAAATGGGGGATCAGGTGATCCGCCACGCCATGGTGAAAGTCGTGGCGGAAGCATAAAACCGCGATCTGTCCGGCGAAAGCCGGTTGATCTGATAGAAAGCAAAACCAAAAATGACAGATAAAAGGAGAAATGCGTTATGAGCAAGATTATCGGTATCGACCTGGGAACCACCAACAGCTGCGTCGCCGTCATGGAGGGCGGCGAACCCGTCGTCATCGCCAACGCCGAGGGCGCCCGCACCACCCCCTCCGTCGTCGCCTTCACCAAGGACGGCGAACGGCTGGTGGGCCAAATCGCCAAGCGTCAGGCCATCACCAACCCGGACCGCACCATCTCTTCCATCAAGCGGCAGATGGGCACCGCCTATAAGGTGGATATCGACGGCAAATCCTACAATCCCCAGGAGATCAGCGCCATGGTGCTGCAAAAGCTGAAGGCTGACGCGGAAGCGTACCTGGGCGAGACCGTCACCCAGGCGGTCATCACCGTGCCCGCCTACTTCTCCGATTCCCAGCGCCAGGCCACCAAGGATGCCGGCCGCATCGC
>CAJOPV010000035.1 GCA_905236495.1 uncultured Christensenellaceae bacterium | reverse complement strand
TCCTCGGCGAAGGTGCGGCAGGTGGGAGAGCCGCAGGAGCCGCAGTCGTACCCCGGCAGAGTTTCCAGGATGGCGTTCATGCGCTCCATTTTCTGCATGGCGACGATGATATTGTCATCCAGCTGCATGGCGCTGTTGGGCTCGATAGGCTTATCGTTATAAAGGGGATATTTCGTCATAAGAGAGGCAGGCACGTTATCGGAGGGATGCTCCTTGGGGCAGGTGGAGGCCAGCTTGCGAATGGCGTTTTTCGCCACGTAATTGTTTTCAAAGGTCAAGGGCCCGCCTACGCAGCCGCCCAGGCAGGCGTTGCCTTCAAAGAACACCAGGTCATTCAGCCGGTTGTTTTCGATCTCCTCCAGCACCCGGATCACGTTATGGATGCCGTCCACGGACAGGGAATTATCCGGGCAGACGGCGCTGGCCTCCCCGCTGCTGGTGGCCCATCGGACGCCGTAATAGGTGGCGGAGGCGGGGGTGGGGTTTTTTATAATGCGGTCAATGTGGGGCAGAAGCTGCCCGTAAATCTCCATCATGGAGATGGCCCCGTCCACGGCGGATTTTTCCTGACCGATAGGGGAACGGATGGCGGTCATCTTGGCGGGGCAGGGGGTGATGAAGAACACGCCCACGTCCTCCGGCCTGCAATCGTGCTTTTTGCAAAATTCCTGCCTTGCGATCATGGCGGCGACCTCCATAGGCTGGCGCACATCCACGATATTGGGGATCAGATCGGGAAAACGCACCTGGATCAACCGCACCACGGCGGGGCAGGCGGAGGAGATCAGAGGCTTGGGAAGCCCCGGCTCCCTAAGCTTTTCATGGATGGCGCGGCTGACGATATCCGCCCCCCGGGCCACCTCGAACACGTCCTCAAAGCCCACGGCCTTGAGGGCGTCCAGAACGGGGCTGATGGTTTTTATGCCCTTGAACTGCCCGTACAGCGTGGGGGCCGGGATGGCGATGGCATGGGGGAAACCGTGAATGATGCTCAGATCGTCTGTCACCGCCACTTTGGCGTGATAATCGCAGATGCGGATGCATTCGCCGCAGTCGATGCAGCGCTCGTCAATGATATGCGCCCTGCCGCCGCGGACCCGGATGGCCTCGGTGGGGCAATGCTTCAGGCAGTTGGTACAGCCCTTGCAGCGGCTTTTATCCAGCCGCACGGAATGATAGCGGGTTTCCTTTTCCATGATATCCTGCTTTCTCAGGCAAGGTTGAACTGCATAGCAATGCGGGTGCCCTTGCCCACTTCACTTTCTATTTCAAACCCGTCGGCATTGCGCTTCATATTGGGCAGGCCCATGCCGGCGCCAAAGCCCAGGGACCGGGCCTCCTCGCTGGCGGTGGACCAGCCCTCCCGCATGGCCTGGGAAATATCCGGGATGCCGGGGCCCACGTCCTCGGATACCAGGTGGATGCCGTCGGCCCCCACCTCAAAGGTGAGCTGCCCGCCCTGGGAGTGGATCACCAGATTCAGCTCCACCTCGTAGGAGGCTACGGCGACCCGCTTCATAACAGAAGAGGAAACCCCCAGCTGCTTCAAACGGCGCTTGATATCCGCAGAGGCTTCTCCCGCCCGGGTATAATCCCCGGATTGCACGGGATACACTTCATGTATGATAGCGCTCATGCTCATTCCCCCTCGGGCCATTCGATGGGCACGCCCCGAAGACCGGCTTCGTACAAAAGCCCGCAGGTGGTAAAGGCCGTTTCCGGGGTCGTCATTACGATCAGGCCCTGATCCCGGGCCTGATCCAAAATATCCTCCGAAGGCACCTTGCCCCGGGCAAACACCAGGCATTTCAGATCCAGCATATCTGCCGTGCGTACCACATGAGGGTTGGTGAGCCCTGTGATCAGTACCGTTTTTTCATTGACAAACGCCAGCACGTCGCTCATCAAATCGGAGCAGCAAGCGGTGCGGGCGGGGCCATCCAGCCTCTCTTCGCCGCACAGCACCCTGGCGTGCAGAACCTTCACCATATCGCCGAACGTCATACGCATCCCCCGTATCTTAATAGAATCTCTTTTCAATATATACGCTTTGGGCCGCTCTGTCAACCGATTTGGCAAAAAAAGCGACAAAATAAACATGATTCCAGCATATCATTTGAAAGCAAAAAGCCCGCCACAGGAAGCGGCGGGCAAGCGGGGACAGGGAAAGATCAATCCTCCCGCTGCTCCTGTTCCGCTTGGATCTCCGGGATGCCGGAGAGCATGGGGACGGCAGCCGGGTCTTCCTTGGTGATCTTTCGGACAGTATAGTTTTTCGTGATCCTGACTACCAGCCCGGACAGGCACACCACGCCGATCAGGTTGGGGATCGCCATGAGGCCGTTGAAGGTATCGCTCAGGTCGATGGCCAAGGATACGTCGATGGTGGCGCTGACGACCACCATGGCAATGAAGATGACCTTGTAGGCCAGGGTGGATTTGGTGCCGAAGAGATACTCCCAGGCCTTGGTGCCGTAATAGCTCCAGCCCAGGATG
>CAJOPV010000034.1 GCA_905236495.1 uncultured Christensenellaceae bacterium | reverse complement strand
CTGGCAGGAAACCCGCCGGGCCTTTGCCCTCCGGGACGATGTCCTCGTCCCCCTGCCCTGGAAGCAGGAGCGTCTGATTGACGAAAGCCTCAGCCCCTATCAGGACCCGTTGCTGTTCACAGACGGCGGTGTGATCTGCCACGCCTATCGCTGGGCGGGAATGCAGCAGGCGGACAGCCGGCTCGTTTTCATTGACGGTCAGGGGAACGAAACGCTTTTGACTGATCTTAAGCTGAACGCCCAGTACGTTCACGCGGACGCCGGTAAAATCACCGTGCTGGGCCTGGACCCCAAGGATCGGGAAATCCATCTGCAAACGTATCTCTGGCAGCCGTAAAACGGATATCATCATTCCATGGCCCGGGGCAGAAGCATCGGGCCGTTTTTTTGCATGCCGCTTTCCGCTCCCTCATACAATGCCGGGGAGGGATGGGCATGAGGGAAGGCAGCTTGAAGCGGCAGGCGGCTGTGACGGCGGCGTCCGGCGCGCTGGTGAGGGCCATCGGGTTCGGCATGCGGCTGTGGGTAAGCAGGCTGCTGGGGGCCGAGGCGGTGGGCGTGCTGGAGCTGGCCTCCTCCGCCCACGCCCTGGCGGTGACGCCGGGGGCGGCGGGGGTGCCGGGGGCGGTGAGCCGCCTGGCGGCAAAAGCGAAAACGGAGGAGGACGCGGTGCGGGTGCTGCGCTGCGGGCGGCGGATCGCCCGGACGCTGGGGCTTACGATTTCCCTTCTGTTTTTCCTGCTTTCGCCCCTGATCGCCGGTTGGCTGGGGGATGCGCGCACCCTGCCCGCCCTGCTCTTTTACGCGCCCTGCGCCCTGCTCATCGCTTTATCCAGCGTGTATGACGGGCTGTTTTTCGGGCGGGGACGGGCCCTGCCGCCCAATTTGAGCGAGCTGGGAGAGCAGCTGGTGCGGCTTCTGACGGTGGCGGGCCTGTCCCTGGTGATCCCCCGGCTGACCCCGGCGGGCCGGGCGGGAGGCGTAGCGCTGGGCGCGCTGCTGGGGGAGAGCGCGGGGCTTTTGATCGTGCGGGCCCTGGCAGGGAAATTCCCCAGGCCGCCGAAAGACAGGGAGGATCGCGCCCTCCGGCGGCAGATCATCCGCCTGTCCCTGCCCCTGACGGCGAACCGGCTGACCCACGTGGGCTTGCGCTCCCTGTCCGCCCTGGTGATCCCTCTGCGGCTGGCGGCGGGGGGCCTGGATCATCGGGAGGCCATGAGCCGCCTGGGAATGATGAACGGCATGGTGATGCCCCTCACCTTTCTGCCCGGGCTGCTCACCGGGGCGCTGGCGGCGGTGGGCGGGCCCGCCATGGCCCGGTGCAAAACCCCCTGGGCCGAAAGGCGGCTGGCGATCCGGGTGATGGGCCTGGCGCTGATGGCGGGGGCGGGCTGCGGCGCGCTTTTATATGCCCTTTCGCCCGTCCTTGCCGATTCGCTCTACCGCCTGCCGGAGCTTGCCCCGCTGATCCGCCTGGCCTGCCCCTTATCCGTCATCATGGCGGCCCAGCAGGCGGTTTCCGGCCTGATGACCGGCCTGGGCCTGCAAAAAAAGGCCTTCTTTTCCTCCCTGCCCGGCAGCGCCGTCACCCTGCTCCTGACCTGGCTGTGGGCCCCTTCCCGGGGCATCCAAGGGGCGATCCTGGCCTCCCTGACAGGCCACGCATTGACGCTGGCGTGCTGCCTGATCTATCTCGTTTCCCGGTTGACAGAAAAAGGGGCCTCCCCGGCCCCATAAACCCTGCCGCAAAGGCCCTCTTTCCTGTTCGGCAATATCGCGCCTACCGTCTCCTTCGCTGCGCAATCAGCATCAGCCGCAGCAGCTGCATCAGGGCGCTGATGAAGGACGCCACATAGGTCATGGCGGCGGCGCTGAGCACGGCGGACACCCCCTGCAGCTCCTCCTGCTCAAAATACCCGCTGTCCGCCAGCATCCGCTTCGCCCGGCGGCTGGCGTCGAATTCCACGGGCAGGGTAATGAGGGAAAAGAGCACCACCAGGGCGAACACGGCGATACCGGCGGTCATCAGCGGCTCCCAGGAAAAGAGGATCCCGGCAAAGAACAAGGGCCAGGCCAGGTGGGAGCCGATATTCACCGCCGGCACGATGGCGGTGCGCAGCTTCAGGGGTCCGTAGCCCTCCATTTTTTGCAGGGCGTGGCCCGCCTCATGGGCCGCAATGCCCACGGCGGACACGCTGGCGGAGCCATAGACCCCTTCCGACAGACGCAGGGTATCCGTTTTCGGGTCAAAATGATCGGTCAGGCTTCCGTTGACGGGCTGGATGGCGATATCGGCCATGCCCTGCCGGGTGAGCAATTCCCGCACCAGCTCCTGGGCGGGGATGCCCCGGCGGGTGGTTACCTTGGCGTATTTTTCATAGGCGCTTTTCACCTTCCACTGCGCCCACAGGCCCAGGATCAGCCCGGGGAGCAGCAGGATCATGGTATAATCGAAGTAAAGCATGGGCAGCCTCCTTTCCCGGCACAAAAATGCCGTTCACTTTATTCTGCACCGAAAAAATGAACGGCCTGTGAATAATTTACGCTTTCTTCTTTTTTTCCCGGCTGATCACGAATTCCCTCGTCAGGGCGTACAGCGCGGCGGTAAGGGGCACCGCCACCAGCATGCCGCCGATGCCGCCGATGCCGCCGCCGACGCTGACCGCCGCCAGCACCCACAGGCTGGGCAGGCCCACGGAATTGCCCATCAGCTTGGGATACAGCAGGTTCCCGATCACCGTTTGCAAGGCCACGATGAACAGCAAAAACCACAGCGCCATGCCCGGATTGGCAGTGAATACCAGGAAGGTGCCCAGCGCCGCGCCGATATAGCCGCCGATAATGGGGATCAGCCCGGTAGCGCCGCTGAGCACGCCCACCATCAGGGCGTAGGGCATGCCGAAAATGCGCATGCCAAGCCACGTGCACACGCCCAGGATCAGGCCGTTGATGGTCTGGCCCACGATAAAGCCGGAAAAGGTTTTATTCAAAAGATCCAGCACGTGCCCGATGATCTGCCGCTTTTCGGGCCGGAACGCCGCGTTCAGCAGCCGATCGAACTGGCGCTGCAGCCGATCCTTGCCGCCTAAAAGGAACATGGCGAAAATCAGCGAGATCAGAAAATTGGCTACCCGGCCCGTCACCGCGCTGATGACGCTGACCGTAGAATTGAGCAAACCCCCGCCGCCCAGGCCGTTCACCGCCCAGTTGACGATCCGATCCTGGATGGAAGGCCAATCCAGCTTCATACCCTGCACGTAATCCGTCACGGCGGGCAGGTCCCTGAAGGTTTCCAGCACCCACCGGCGCAATTCCTCGAAATACACCGGCAATTCCTTTGCCAGCAGGGTCAGCGCGTCCCCCAGGCCGGGGATCACCGTGAACACGATCAGCACGATCACGGACAGCACCAGCACCGTCGAAAGGAAAATGCAGATGCTGCGGCGGCTGCGGATCAGCCAATTCTTCTTCGTGCGGGGAAAAAACACCTTTTCCAGCCGCTTGATGACGATTTCCAGGATGTAGGCGATGATGCCGCCCATGATCAGGGGCCAGGCCAGCCTCCACAGGAAGATCACGGCCTGGATCAAAAATTGCACGTGGATCACGCCCAGGGTCAAAAGCGCCGCCAACAGCATCAGCCGCACGGGCTTGCGCTCCCCAAACCATTTGCGAAGGGAAGAATCCCTGTCTTCTTCGCCTGTCAACGCGCTCACCTTCCTTCTGATCTTCCTTATTTTTTTGCATCGCCGCTTCATTATAGCATATTCCCCGCCTATTCGTCTATGAAGATTTGAAATTTGTGGATAAGATCGGGTCATACGGTGGAAAACTTCCGCATATGCTGTTTGTGCCCGTTGCAGGACGGCGATTGCTCTTTCCCCGGCTGCGGGAAAACCGAAATGTGGAAACTGTGGAAAACCCGTGCTGTCAGTTTTTCCCGTTTTGAGGACGGGCATATCTGATTATAAGGAAAGAAAATATATTCTTTCTTTCGGAACCGAAACGGAGGCCGGGGGCCGCTTTGGTCCCGCCCCTTGATTTTTTCCAGAAAATATGAGAGAATATAAGGGTACGGTTTGGCAGGCAAACGCATAGCGAGGGGGCATATTCGTTTTTCCCCAATCTTTGCCTGTTCATCCGTCCTGGTTTTCCCGGGGCAAAAGGGCGCGGGAATGCGGCTTTCCGCCGCTTTTCCACCTTTCCACAGCCTCTACTACTACTACTAAAAATATATTTCTACTACCATATGAATGGGCGCGGGGCGCCCGGAAGGCGAGGCGTATCGTATGCTTTTTCGAGTACAGACGGATGAAATCAATTACGGCCTGGGCATGGTGACCCGGGCTATCAGCCCCCGGCCCGTAAAGCAGGCCTACGACGGCGTGCTGATCGAAACCACGGACGACGGGCTGCAGCTCACCTGCACCGACGGGGAAATGAGCATCAAGGCCCAGGTCAGCGCCCTGGTGGAGGAGGATGGCTGCGCCCTGCTTCCCGCCCGGCTGTTCGCCGAAATGATGCGCAAGCAGCCCGCCGGGGAAGTGGAAGTGCGGGTGGATGAACGGATGCGTGCCCAGATCAAGAGCAGGGGCAGCAATACCTCCATCGCCTGTATGGCGGCGGAGGATTTCCCGGAGATTCGGGACGTGACGGGAGATCATACGGTGACGCTGCCCTGCAAGCGGCTCCGGGACGCGGTGAGCAAGGTGCTCTTCGCCGTTTCCACCGATGAAAGCCGAAAGATCCTGACGGGCATCCTGATGGAGGTCTATGAAAAAGAAACGCTGCTGGTGGGGCTGGACGGGTTCCGGCTGGCGCTGCAGCGGATCGCGGCGGAAAACGAGATCACGGGAAACAGGGATCATATCCACGCCGTGGCGCCGGGAAAGATATTGGGCGAGGTCAGCAAAATGCTGCCGGACAGCGAGGATAAGGCCCGGATCGTATTCACGTCCTCCCATATCATGTACGAATTCGGTTCTGTCAAGGTGTATGCCACGCTGCTCACCGGCGAATTCATCGATTATCAGAAGATCCTGCCCGCCACCTGGACCACGGAGGTGATGGTGGAAAGAGATCTGTTCTCCGACGCCATCGACCGCTGCTCCCTGATGGCCCGGGAAGGGAAAAACAACCTGATCTATCTGAAGCTGCTGCCGGAGGGCCGCATGGAAATGACCGCCAACGCCGAGCGCGGCGACGTGCATGAAGAGTTGGATATCGGCTTTGAGGGAAATGAGCTGGCGATCGCCTTCAATTCCCGGTATCTTACCGATATCATCCATAACATCGGCGACGAGCGCATCCGCATGTGCTTCAACAGCAACGTATCCCCCTGCATGATGAAGCCCGTGGAAGGCGAGGATTTCACCTTCCTGGTGCTGCCGGTGAGAATATTTAACAGATAAAAAGAAAAAGGCTTTCCTGTCGCTGTAAGATTAGGAAAGCCTTTTTTTTAATTTGTTTCGATCAAGCGAATCAGAGCGCGGGCTTCCTGATCCATCCTCCTTTTTCATGTAAAATTTCCGATCATAGCTTCTTCGCCTCCGATTTCATTTTACCTGCCGCAAAACGGACCAGTATTGCTAATCAATTCCAAAATGAAGAGTGAAATGTAACACTTCCCGGCGGGCGCTTGCCGGGAGAGGGGAATATGTGGTATATTGACAAAAGGAGGCGGTGAAGCATGAAACGGATTTTTGCGGTGCTAACGGCGCTGCTTTTGTGGATACCGGCGGCCCGGGCGGAGAAAGTGACCGCCATGCCCCCGGCGCTGAAAATAGAATACACGGTGGACGAGCACATGATCAACGGCAGCATGAGCTTCGTTTATAAGGAGCACGTGAAATCCTCCCTGGCGGCGGTGGATGCGGTCATCAACGGCATTGCCGACGATTTTGAGGCGACGCAGGCCGGTCTGCTGCAGCCGGACAAGGCCAAGAACGCCAAGCGGAACAGCCGGCTGGATATTCATATCGTCACCTCCCGCAGCGGCCTGAAGGCCATGAGCTTCCTGGTGATGGCCCGGGATACGTATTACCGCAAGCAGCGCTTTTCACCCTTCGAGACCCGGGTGTTCGATATGGAAACGGGGGCGCAGGTGAAATTAACGGATCTGTTTTCCCCGGACAGCGAGGGATGGAAAATATTGGAAGATGCGGTACGGGAGGGCCTCACCGCCTACTTCCCCAAGGAAACGCCGGACGCAGCGGCGCTGGACGCGCTGTGCAGCCGGGAGGGGATCGAAAACGCGGCTTTTATGCTGGGGCCCGTGTGCCTGACGCTGCATTACGAGGCCCGGACGCTGTACCCCGATCGGCCCACACTGATGCGTGTCTCCGTTCCGTACAGCCGCTTGGAGGGCATGCTGACGGATTACGGCAGAGAACTGACGGACAATTCCATGTATAAAATGGTGGCCTTGACCTTTGACGACGGGCCGTCCTATACCAACAGCATCAAGGTTATCAATCATTTGCGCCACGCCGGGGCCCAGGGCACCTTTTTCCTGGTGGGGGATCGCATTCAGGAGTATCTGGACGTGGTGATGCGGGAAAACGACGAAAACCACTCGCTGCAGAGCCATCATTACAAGCACGTGGATGCGGATAAATCCACCGTGGAACGGGTACAAAGCTATACCCGGAAGTTTTACGATACGCTTACCGAAGCGGTGGGCACCGCGCCGGTGATGCTCCGGGCGCCCTACGGCAACTTCAAAATGTTCCAGAAAGCCAAGATCGATCTGCCCTTCATCGAATGGGACGTGGATACCAAGGATTGGACGGGCCGATCCTCCGGCGCGGTGCTGAGCACGGTGAAGGAGCTGGTGACCGACGGCAGCATCCTCCTCATGCATGATATCAAGGATAACACCCCCGCCTCCGCCCAGAAGGTGATCCAATGGCTGCAGGAGAATGGGTATATGTGCGTCACGGTGGAGGATTTATTCTATCACAATCATCAGCCCTTCACCCCACATCAGATTTTCTTTAGGATAGATCCCTATACCGGGGAAGAGAAATGAGCTGGGCATAAAAAAGAATACAACAATATATTTACACGATCGTTTGTTTTGAAACACAAGGGCGGCAAACTGCCGCCCGTTTCATTTTCGTGTTTATCCAATTATGTTTTACGTCTCCTCCACTTGCCCGTCTTTTACCCGCAGCACGCACGCGGGCCGGGCGCCGACGAAATCGTTCCGGTCGGTGCAGGTGAGCAGGGCCTGGGCGCGCCCGATGCGGGCGATGAGGCGGCGGCGGCGGTCCGGGTCCAGCTCGCTGAGCACGTCGTCCAGCAGAAGCAGGGGCGGCTCCCCCTGGGCTTTTTCCAGCAGATCAAAGGCCGCCAGCTTCATGGACAGGGCGGCGGTGCGCATCTGGCCCTGGGAAGCGAAGGCCTTCATCATTTCGCCGCAGAGGGTCAGCGCCACCTCGTCCCGGTGCGGGCCGAAACAGGTGGTCTGGCGGCGGCGATCCTCCTCCCGGCAGGCGGCAAGGCCCCGGAGCATGTCCTGAATGGGATCGGCGCTGTCCGCAAGCGCGCTGTGATAGCGCAGGGCGAAGCGCTCCTCCTCCCGTCCGCCGATGTAGAAGTAATGAACCTGGGCGCGCTGGTTCAGATCCACGCAGATATCCCGCCGCATGCGCACCAGCGGCGCGGCGGCGGCGGCAAGCTGCTCATCCCAGGCGGGGAGCTGGGAATAATCCCCCAGCTTCAGCAGGGCGTTGCGCTGCTTCAAGGCATTCATGTAGGCCTGCAGCGCGTAAAAATACGCCCGCTGCTGCTGGGACAAAAGCATATCCAGGAATCGGCGGCGGGCCTGGGGGCCGTCCTTTACCAGGCTCAGATCCTCCGGGGAGAAAATAACGCAGGTGGCGTGGCCCATCAGCTCGCCCATCCGGGCGGCTGTCTTGCCGTTCACATAAACGATCTTGCGCCGCCGGGCATTTTCAAACAGCCGTACGCCCACGTCGTGGGTGCCGTCGGTGCGGGAAACGGTGAGCTGCACCGCGGCGGTCTCCTGGCCCTGGCGGATCATTTCCCTGTCGTTGGCGGTGCGGTGGCTGCGGCCTAAACAGCATAAATGCACCGCTTCCAGCAGGTTGGTTTTCCCCGCGCCGTTTTCGCCTACCAGCACCGTGACGCCGGGAGGCGGCGTCAGCAGCAATTGCCGGTAACCGCGAAAATCCCGCAGCCGCAGGCCCGTGATGCGCATGCCCCCGCCTCCTTTCCTTTGCCTCAAAGTTTGCCACATCCGGGTGAAAAAGTCAACCGCCGTTTCAGCGGCATTGTTTCACGTGAAACACCAGGGGCCTTCGCGGCTCACGGACCCCCGGCAAGGGAGTTCCGCGCCGCCCGGGCGCTTCCTGCCCTGCGCACCTGCAGCGTCATCCTTTTGACTGCCGGGTATGAAGGAAATGCTGGTAATAAAAGAAAGACCCCCCTCCCCAAGCACATTTCTTGGAAGAGTGGTTAAGGGTGCCCTGCGCACCTGCGGCGTCATCTTTTTGACTGCCGGGTATGAGGGAAATGCTGTGAATAATAGAAAGAACCCCCTTCCCAAGCGCCTTTCTTGGAAAGGGGGTTTGGGGGGAAACCGTTCTTTGGGCCCCAAAGAACGGTTTCCCCCCAAAAAATATCTTTTTTCCCTTACTCCTTTACGGTATCGCTGTCGCGGAAGAGCAGGGAGATGCACCAAAGCCCGGCGGCGCCTACCAGGGTATAGACGATGCGGCTGATGAGGGCGCCCTGACCCCCGAAGATATAAGCCACCAGATCGAACTGGAAGATGCCGATCAGGCCCCAGTTGATTGCCCCGATGATGGTGAGCAGCAGCGCGATTTTATCTACCATTGCGTTCAAGCCTCCTTTTTTTGTTCACCGATAGTATGCCGGGGCTTGGCGGGAATTATACACGGCAGCAAAAAAACCGCCTGCTGAGGCGGCTCAGAATATCAATAAACCCGGGATAGCTCGAAAGGGCCGCTGCCCTTTCGATTTTTATCCGCAGGACCGGGTCTCCCGGTCCGAGGAGCAGTCAGGATGACTGCTTCCGATATCAATTTGTCGATGCGCTGAATCGATCAGAGCGATCGGCGCTTTTCTTTTCATAAAATATATGGTATCATTTTGAAGAAAGCGAGGCGACGGTCCATGATCGTGGTGGTGGCGGAAAAGCCCAGCGTGGGGCGGGATATCGCCCGGGTGCTTCAGTGCCGGGAGCGGGGCGAGGGGTTCCTGAAGGGGGAAAAGTACCTGGTGACCTGGGCCGTGGGCCATCTGGTGACGCTGTGCGAGCCGGACGAGATCGACGAAAAATACAAGAAATGGCGAATGGAGGACCTGCCCATCCTGCCGGATAGCATCCCCACCAAAGTGATCGGCAAAACCAAATCCCAGTTTTCCATCGTGAAAAAACTGATGAACGATCAGGCCACCGAATCCCTCATCTGCGCTACCGACGCCGGGCGGGAAGGGGAGCTGATCTTCCGTTTGATTTATGAGCAGGCCAAGTGCAAAAAGCCTGTGCAGCGCCTGTGGATCTCTTCCATGACCGACGAGGCCATCAAGGAGGGTTTTGCCACCCTGAAGCCCGCCTCCGAATACGAGGGGCTGTATCAAAGCGCCCAATGCCGCTCCCAGGCGGATTGGCTGGTGGGCATGAACGCAAGCCGGGCCTTTACGTTGCGCTTTGACGCCCTGCTTTCCATCGGGCGGGTGCAGACGCCCACCCTGGCTATCCTGGTAAAGCGCTGGCATGAGATCGCGGATTTCAAGCCGGAGGAGTATTTCACCGTCACCGCCGATTTTGGGGATTATACGGGCCAATGGTTCGATGAGACGGCGGAGGACGAAAAAAAGGCGGCCCGCATTCAGACCAGGGAGCAGGCGGATGAAATCGCCAAGGCGGTAAAGGGCAAGGCGGCAAGGGTGAAAAGCGTCGCCGCCGAAGAGAAAAAGGAGCTGCCGCCCCAACTGTACGATCTGACCTCCCTCCAGCGGGAGGCCAACCGCAAGCTGGGCTTCACGGCGGATAAAACGCTGAAAATCGCCCAGGACCTGTACGAAAAATGGAAGGCCATCACCTATCCCCGCACCGACAGCCGGTATCTGCCCATGGATATGATCCCCCGGGTGAAGCAGACGCTGCAGAAGCTGCCGGGGGAATACAGGCCCTTTGCGGAGAACATCCCCTGCAAGGAGGGCGGCAAGCTGCCCATTTCCAGGCGGGTATTCGATAACGCCAAAATATCCGATCACCACGCCATCATCCCCACCCCCCAGACGGCGCCGCTGGATAAGCTGCCCCCGGACGATGGGAAGCTGTTCGATATGATCGCCCGGCGGCTCATAGCGGTCTTCTATCCCGCCCACGAGTATGACGCCATCAAAGTGGTGACGGCCTGCCAGGGCCACGCCTTCAAATCCACGGGCCGGGTGGTGAAGGCCAACGGGTGGAAGGACGTGTACCCCGCCGAGGAAAAGGAGCCGGACGCCCTGCCGCCCCTCCGGGAGGGAGACGGACGGACGGTGGGCAAGGCGACGGTCAAAAAGGAAAGCACCAAGCCCCCTGCCCCTCACACCGACGCATCCCTGCTTTACGCCATGGAAAACGCGGGGAAGGAGCTGGAGGATGAAAAACTCAGGGAGCAAATGAAGGGATCGGGCCTTGGCACCCCCGCCACCCGGGCCGCCATCATCGAGCGGCTCATCCAGGTGGGGTACGCCGCCCGGAAGGGGAAAACCATCCAGGCCACGGAAAAGGGCGTCAGCCTCATCGCCATCGCCCCGGAGGAGATCGCCTCCCCGGAGACCACGGGAAAATGGGAGCTGGCGCTGGATGAGATCGCAAAGAACCAGCGGGATACGCAGCGGTTCATGCAGGGCATCCGAAACCTGACCACCTTCCTGATCTCTTACGCCCGGGATACGAAAACGGAGGCTTCCTTCCCGGAGGAAATGCGCCGGGGCAAGGCCGGAGCCAAGCGGAAAACATCGGCGGTGAAGGCCGTGGAGGGGGCCCAATGCCCCTTATGCGGAAAGCCCCTGCAGGAGAACGCCAAGGCCTTCGGCTGCTCCGCCTGGCGGGAAGGGTGCCGTTTTACCTTGTGGAAGGACGGCCTTCGGCGGGGCGGCGGCCCGGCCCTCAATGAAAAGCTGATCAGGCTTTTAATGGATCAAAAGGAAGTGAAGGGCTCCACCGGGGTCGTTGCCCTCCGGGACGGGCAGATTTCCTTTACCCCCAACGGCGCGGAGACGCCCAGCATCGTGCAGCCGATTATTTATCAGAAAAAATGACTTTTCTGAACGCCCCGCAATCCGCCTCATCAGCCAGGCTTCCTCTGACAGCTTCCCCTGGGACGCCCGGAAAACCTGCCCTTGGAGGCCCCGCGTGGCAAGGCGGCCCGCGAAGCGGGCCGGATGAGGGGGCGGAGGGGCACAATAACGCAAGCTTCCGTAAGGAACGCAAAGATGAAAAGAAAAACCGCAATTTCTCATGGTTTTCTAATAAAATCACCCCTTTGCCTTTCATTTTCGGGCGATATGATGTACCCGTCCCAAGGGGGAAAGCAAAAATGAAAGGCGATACGCCAAGGAGGAAATAAAAATGGATCAGATGGAAATGGTGGAAAAGCTGCGGGCCAAGGCCAACGTGAGCTATGAGGAAGCCAGGGAAGCGCTGGAGAAGAGCGACTGGGATATGCTGGATGCGCTGGTGAAGCTGGAGGCGGAAGGCAAGGTCAAGGACGGGGAGGAAAAGAAGGAATACACCACCCAGGAGGAAGTGAAAACCTTCTACGTAAAGACCAACGGCAGAGAAGCCAGGGACGGCCTGGCCCGGCTGTGGAACTGGGTGAAGGAGATGGTGAAGAAGGGCAATAAGAACCAGTTCGTCATCTCCCGGAAGGGCGAAGAGATCATTGCCATGCCCATCACGGTGCTGGTGCTGCTGGTGCTGATCCCCCATGTGGGGCTGCCCACCATCCTGATCGCCCTGTTCCTGGGGCTGGTGCTGGGGGCCCGGTACTCCTTCCGGGGGCCGGATATCAGCGGCAAGGTGAACGATGCCATGAACACCGCCCAGGAGAAGGCCGCCAACGCGGTAAAGATCCAGGTGGAGGTCAATCAGGACGAAAACGGCGAAAACAAAGCCGAATGACCGCGCAGATCAAGGAGAGGCGGGCCCGGACGGGGCACGCCTCTCCGACACGCATAACGGAGTGAGGGAATATGACAAGGATCCTGCTGGTGGAGGACGAGGAAAAGCTGGCCCGGTTCGTGGAACTGGAGCTGACCCACGAGGGGTATCAGGTGGAAAAGGCCTTCGACGGGCGCACGGGGCTGGAAAAGGCGGAGGCCGGAGGCTTTGACCTGGTGCTGCTGGATATCATGCTGCCGGAGCTGAACGGCCTGGAGGTGCTGCGCCGATTGCGCCGGGAGGAAAACGCCGTGCCCGTTATCATGCTTACCGCCCGGGACGCCGTCATGGATAAGGTGACGGGGCTGGATATGGGGGCGGACGATTACATCACCAAGCCCTTTTCCATTGAAGAATTGCTGGCCCGCATCCGGGCGGCGCTCAGGAAGCAGTCTGCCCAGAAGAAGGAGGAAAGCGTGCTTTCCTGCGGCGATCTGACGGTGGATGTATCCCGCCATCGGGTGACCCGGGGCGGGAAGGAAATCGAGCTTACCAGCCGGGAATTTTCTTTGCTCCAGTATTTTATGGAAAACAAGACCATCGTGCTCAGCCGGGATCAGGTGCTGGAGCAGGTATGGGGCTACGGGTATCTGGGGGAGACCAACGTGGTGGATGTGTATGTGCGCTACCTGCGGGGCAAGATCGACGAGGGGTTCGAGCCCAAGCTGCTCCAGACCGTGCGGGGCGTGGGCTACGTATTGAGGGATGACGGATGAAGGACGAAAAACGCATGAATTCCATCGCCCGGAAAATGAACCGCTACTGGCTGCGGCGGACGCTGCTTCTGTTCCTGCTGCTGGACGGGCTGCTGGGCGGCCTGATCGCCTGGGGGTGGATCGCGGTGGAAAACTACAGCTTCTGGGCCGTATTGGGCGGCGCGGAGGGGCTGCTTTTGCTGCTGCAGAGCCGGGTAGGGAAGGAAAAGGCCCGGAGGCTCATGGAGCCCTTGGAGCGCATGGCGCTGACCGCGGAGCAATTGAGCCGGTTCGACCCGGAAAAGCTGCATCACCTGGAGGACGCCATCGGCACCGTCAGCCCCCTGTCGCCCGACGCCCGGATATCCACCGGGGATCAGGAAATGCAGGGGCTGGAGACCGCCATCAATAACATGCTGGACCGCACCCGGGAATCCTACCGGGAGCAGACCCGCTTCGTTTCCGACGCCTCCCACGAGCTGCGCACCCCCATCGCCGTGATCCAGGGCTACGCCGATATGCTGCAGCGCTGGGGCAAGGACGACGAAGGGGTGCTGGACGAGGGCATCACCGCCATTCAAACGGAATCCGCCCACATGAAAAAGCTGATCGAGCAGCTTCTGTTCCTGGCCCGGGGGGACGGGGGACGGAACCAGATGGTGTATGAGGAATTGGACCTGGCAGAGATGCTGCGGGAAGTCTATGAGGAATCCCGGATGATCCACCCGGAGCGCACGTGGCGGCTGGAAGCGGAGGAAGCGGTGCCCGTCACCGGCGATGCCGCCATGCTCAAGCAGACAGCCCGCATCCTGGTGGATAACGCGGTGAAATATACCCAGGAGGGGGATCGGATCACCCTCCGGGCCCGGTATAAGGAGGGGAACCCCTGCTTCGAGGTGCAGGATAACGGCATCGGCATCAAGCAGGAGGATCTGGAGCATATTTTCGATCGCTTTTTCCGTTCCGATCCAGCCCGCAGCCGGGCCACCGGGGGCACGGGGCTGGGCCTGTCCATCGCCAAATGGATCGTGGATCGCCACAAGGGCCACTTCGACGTTGTTTCCCGGGAGGAGATCGGCACCCGCATCGCCGTGGTGCTGCCGCAGAAGAAAGGATAAACTTCTGCCTGTGAAAGGGCTGCGGCCCTTTCGGGCTGCCCCCGGGGTTGATCGATAAACCGAAAAGGGGCTGCCGCTCTCAGCCAAAAGTGCGGCAGCCCCTTTTTTTATTGAGTTTTGTTGATGCTGAGGCTATGATCGCCGAGCGGAAATATCATTCCTGGTCCGTCAGGGCGGCGATGGCCCGGGCGGCGGCGATGGCGTCGTTATCGTAGGTGATTTCGCTTTCGCTCATCCATTGGGAAAGGGCCTCGTTAAAGACTTCGTTGGATTTCTGGGAAACCAGATATTCCTCGATGGAGGCGCTGATCTCATCGGACAGCTCCACATAGCCGCCGGGGATATCCTTGAGGTAATGCAGGATATGGATGCCGTGGCTGCCGATCACGGGGTCGGAGGTATCGCCGGGCCGCTGCATCTTTTCGCTGAAGGCGCCGGCGGTGAAGGCGGCGTCCCAAACGATGCTTTCGGGGTGGACGGCGTAGCCCTCCCTGAGGGTTTCTTCATTCTGCATGCCCGGGTCCTCGCCGTAGGCCGCGATGAGGCTTTCAAAGGATTCGCCCTGGGCAAGCCGGGCGTAAATATCGTCGATCTCCGTCTTTTTGCTGTCCAGCACGGCGGCAAGGGCCGCGTCCCGGGCGGCAAGAAGGCCGGCGTCGCCGTCGGGAGCCGCTTCGGTGACGGAATCCTCGTAAGCGGCCTGGGCGTTCTGATAGGCGGTGAGCAATTCCTCATCCACGGAAAGCAGGATATGGATGATGCCGCGGAAGCCTTCGGGGGTGAACCAGGTATCGTAGCCGTAATAGGTCTTATACATTTCGTACAGGGGCACGTTGCCCTCGTACTGCTCCTTTTCCTGGGCGGCGTAGGCCTCAAACAGCTGCCGGATCTCATCCGCCGTAACGGTCAGATCCTTGCCCTCCAGCATCTTTTTCTCCAGCAGATCGTAGCTGGCGTCCTGCCTGAGCTCGTCCGCCAGCGCTTCCACGCTGTAGCCCATGGAGGTGAGATAGGCTTCCCCGTCCTCCCTGGCCTGGGCACGAGCCTCCTCCGTATCCTCGGAGAGGAAATAGGAAACGTAGGACTGGATGGCCTCCTCCCATTGCTGTTTGGCGTCCGCCTGGAAGGCCTCCTCCTCTTCGGCGGTGAACTGATCCAGCCCCAATTCCTTGATCTTTTTTTCCAATACCGCGTTGCGGATCAGATACTCGATGGCGGTATCGTAATCCGTTTCGTTTTCCACATAGCCGTTATCGTACAGGTTATACAGGGCGGCGCGGGCCTGGGCGTAGGTGATGGTCTGCCCGTTCACCGTCGCCAGGGCGGCATCCTCAGCCAGCGTAAGGGCGGAGGCCGCCGGGGCTTCCGTGGGCTCGGCTTCCGCGGGCGCATCGGTGGGGGTTTCCGCCGGGGCTTCGGTAAAGGCCTGGGCGGGCTCCTCCGTCATTTCCGGGACGGGCTCCTTTTTCCCGAATACGTCCGTAAACTGCCACAGGGCGATCAGCCCGGCCAGCAGCAAAAGAACGGCGATGATTGCAGAAACGGTTTTTTTCTTCATAGGTCTCCCTCGTTTCCTGCCCCGCAGGGCGGAGATTTACCTGGGTATTATGGCACAAAACCGTTTGGACCGCAAGGGAACGGGGACGGATTTTACATCCTATTCACGATTTCGCCATAATTAACGGGCTTGAAATGGAACGCTTTCCAGTGTTATACTGTTGAAAAGCGTTTCTCTTTGAAAAAGCGCTGCAGCGGGGCGGCGCATTCCGCCTCCAGCACCCCGCCCACGCACCGAACGCGGCGGAAAAAGGCCGGATCCTCCGGCAGGGTATAGACGCTGCCGCAGCAGCCCTGGCGGGGATCGTAAGCCCCGAAGCAGCAGGCCTCCATTTCCGCCATCATCAGGGCCCCCGCGCACATGGGGCAGGGCTCCAGGGTGACGTACAGGGTGCAGCCGTGCAGGCGGCGGCTGCCCAGGGCTTCTGCCGCTCTTTGCATCGCCAGCATTTCCGCGTGGGCGAAGGGGCCCTCCGTTTCCCGCTGGTTATGGGCCCGGGCGATGATCTGCCCATCCCGCACCACCACCGCCCCCACCGGCACTTCGTTTTGATCGGCCTGCGCTTCTCTGAGCGCCTCCCGCATCCATTTTTCCGCTGACAGCATGTTCGTCCCTCGCTTTCCCGTTCATTATACGCCATAAACCCCTTGCATGACAAGAAGGAGGAACCTCGCATGACGAATGAAACCCTGACCCTCATCTCCAACCGCCGCAGCCACCGGGCCTATGAAAAAACGCCCATCACCCGGGAGCAGCTGGACGCCGTGCTGAAAGCGGCGGTGGAAAGCCCCTCCGCCGTGAACCGCCAGCCCTGGCATTTTACCGTGGTGCGGGATCAGAAGCTGCTGGACGAAATGAATCGGGCCGTCTGGGAGCAGATGATGAAAAGGAACCCCGACATGCGCAGCCCCCGATTCCGGGATAAGGATTTTCACGTGTTTTACCACGCGCCCACGGTGATCGTTCTTTCCGGCATGCCGGACAATCCCTATACCCCCATCGACTGCGGCATCGCGGTGGAAAACATCGCCCTGGCGGCGGAAAGCCTGGGCCTGGGCAGCGTGATCCTGGGCATGCCAAGGGATGCCTTCGCCGGGGATAAGGCGGAGGGCTTCCGGCAGGCGCTGCAATTCCCTCAGGGGTGGGATTTTGTCATCGCCATCGCCCTGGGGGTGCCTGCGGATACCAAGGAAGCCCATGCCGTGAAGGAAAACAAGATCGCGTATGCAGATTGATTCATCCGTCCTTTTGGACGGATCGGAACGCCCCTGCCTTCTTTGCCGCCTGGCGATGCCGGGATAATACCTGGTCCAGCTCCGCGTGCCGGGTGGGGGCGGCGATGGGCATATTGGGCAGCTTCAGCCGCCGGGACGGCGGGGCGGGGGCCTGATCCTCCTCCGCCGGGCGGTAATCCAGCTGCCGGGAGCGCCATTCCATCCACCGGCGCTGCTGCTCCTCAAAGCTCAGGGCGGCAAAGGGCGATTCATTTTGATGGGCTGACATAAACACGCCTCCTTTTTCGGGTTCGTTCCTTTTCAGGATATGCCGGGAAAAGGGCGGCGTGTATCTGTTTGCGAAAATAAGGCTGAATTGATCAGATTTTGCGGTATGGCCCGGGCAAGCCTTGCGGCGGGGCGGGTACGGGGGTATAGTAGCACGGTACATGACGGGAAAGGGGAGAAGGAGAAGGTGGATTGGCTGTACCTGTTTTATTTCCTGCTGGGAGGCCTTTTGTTCTTCGGGGCCAGGATGTGCAGAAAAGGGGAATGGAACGAGGATTATACGGGCCTTGGGCAAACCAAGATCCTGCAGGGCTTCATGGCGCTGTGCGTGGCGCTGCATCATATGGCGCAAAAGACCTGCGCCCCCTGGCACCAGAGCCGGTACATCGTTCACGGGCTGGATTTTTTCGTGCCGCTGGGGTATCTGTTCGTGGGGGTGTTCTTGTTTTGCAGCGGGCTGGGGCTGTATAAGAGCGTGAAAACAAAGCCGGATTACCTGAAGGGCTTTGTCCGCCGCCGCGTATTGCCCATCGTGATCGCCTTTTACCTGTCGGAGGTCATTTACCTTCTTGTTCGGCTGGCAATGGGTGAAAAGATGGATGCCCTGACGGCGCTCTGGTATCTGTCCGGGCTGCACATGGCGAATTTCAACGCATGGTACGTCATCGTGATCCCCTTCTTTTATTTGGCTTTTTACTTCGCCTTCAAGCATTGCGGGCGGGAGGGGGCGGCGATCGGGTGGGTGACGGTGTTCGCCCTGGCCTATACCGCCCTGGGGATCATCCTGGATCATCAAAGCGATTGGTGGATGCGGGGCGAATGGTGGTATAACAGCATCATCCTCTTCCCCCTGGGGCTTTTATTCGGAAAATACGAAAAGAAGATGACCGCTTTTCTGAAAAAGGGCTATTGGGTTTATCTGATCCTGGCTTTCGGGGCGGTGTTTGGCCTGTTTCATTTGGCGACCCTGGCTACGGACCAGTGGTGGGGCTATTACGGCGAAAACTGGGGCGACCCGATGAAGCTGCTCCACAGGGCGGGGTGCTGCGGGATGCAGTGGCTGGCCTGCATCGCCTTTGCGGCGGCGTGCTTCCTGCTGATGATGAAGATCAAATTCGGGAACGGGGCCCTCAAATGGCTGGGCGGCGTGACGCTGGAATTTTACCTGATCCACGGCATTTTCGTGGAGCTGTTCGGCTATAACTTTACGGACGTGGCAAAAAGCCTCACCTATATCCGAAACGTGCCGCTGTACTGCCTTGCGGTGCTGGCCTGCTCCGTTCCGGCGACGATCCTGTTCAGGCTTCTTTGGAAAGCGATCGTGAAAAAGACGCTGAGATAAAGGGGTTCATCCGCCTCATTCTCCCTTTGTATCTCTTCCCTGTTTATGATTCACGCCGCCTATGCCTCCGCCCTTTCCTTCAGTCTCCCGACTGCCAGAAAAGAGAAAGCGCGTCGGCGGTCTCCGCTTCAGGGGAGGAGGGATTGCCGAAAAGCAGGCCGGTGATATCATCCCACAGCCGGGCGCCGGCGTTGGGGGCCTTGGCCCGGGCCACCTGCACCGCCTGCTTGCCCTCCAGCAGCACGCCGTTATTGAGCAGTTCCGCGTTGATGGGGATGATGCGGTAGGTGTATTCCACCCCAAGCCTGGCTTTGGCGTCGGTGTAATACAGGGTCTCCCCGGCGGCACCGTACAGTTCGCTTAAGACGATGCATTCCCCGATGGCGTCCCGCTGGATGCGGTAGAGGCCGGCGTCGGAGGCGGTGATGACCAAAACGGGGTTTCCCTGGCTGTTATGGGTCACGTAAAAGGCTGACGGGGTGCGGGGGGCGGCCCAGACGTTGGAATCCTTGGTGGGGCGGTTGGAGGCGAGGAACACCTCGGAATAGGTATAGCCCTTGGGGGTGGTGGAGGTCGCCAGCATGGGTTCCCCGGCCCACTCGATGGATTTGGTATCGATCTTCAGCCACACGACGCCGTCCGCCTGCAAAAAGGCGGGCTTTTCTTTGCCGGAATAATAATTCCTGAAAAACTTCGCCGCCATCCCGGCGGTGTAATCCCCGCCGGAGACCCAGGACTGCAGCTTATGGCTGCTGTCCGGCTCGTCAAAGCCCATCCAGAAGGCGGTGGAAATATCGCTGTTGTAAGCCGCCATCCAGATATCCCGGTTGCCGCCGCCGGTCATGTTCACGGTGCCCGTTTTCCCCGCCACCGGGGTGCCGGCCTGGCTCAGCTTGGCCCCGGTGCCGGAGGAGGTGACGGATTGGAGCAGGCTCGTCATCAGGAAAGCCGTCTGGGGCGTTATCACCCGGCGGCTTTCCGTTTCGTGGCGATAGACGGTATTGCCCGCCGCGTCCTCGATGCGCTGGATGAAATAAGGGGCATAGAAGGTGCCGCCGTTGGCGAAGGGGGCGTAGGCCGCCGCCAATTGCACCGGGCTGACCCCGTAGGTCATGGCCCCCAGAGCCAGGGACAAATTCCAATCCCGGTCGGTAAGCTCGATGCCCGTTTTTTCCAGGTAATCCCGGGCGGCGGCGACGCCGATCCGATTCAGCAGCGAAACCGCCGCCACGTTCAGGCTGTTTTTCAGCGCGGTGCGGATGGTGACGTTGCCGTAATACAGATTGCCGCTGTTCCGGGGGGAATAACTGCCGAATTTTTGGGGCGTATCGTTTAAAACGCTGGCGGTCATATACCCAAAGGATTCGATGGCGGGGGCATACACCGCCAGGGGCTTTAGGGAGGAGCCTGGCTGGCGGCGCATCTGGGTGGCCCGGTTCAACCCCCTCTGCACCGTGTAGGCCCGGCCCCCCACGATGGCCCGCACCGCCCCGGTGTGCACATCTACGGAGGCCATGGCGCTTTGGGGCCGGGTGCCGTCGGATGCGTCGGCGGGAAAATTGGCCTTTTCCGCATAGAGCGCATCCACGATCTGCTGCTGCTCCGGGTCAAAGGTGGTATAGATATGATATCCGCCCCCCAGCACCGATTCCGCCTGAAGGGAGAGGAGCTTTTCCGCCTCGTCCAGCACCGCGTCGGTAAACCAGCCGTAGGGGGAGGCCTGGGCTTTTTGGGGAACGAGGGCGATCTCCTGGGCAAGGGCGGAAAGGTAATTCTCCTGGGAAAGCAATCCGTTTTCCCGCATGGTGCGCAGGATGTACTGCTGGCGCTGGCGATTGGCTTCCGGGTGCAGATGCGGCGCGTAGGCGGAGGGGGCTTTCACGATGGCGGCGAGGCAGGCCCCCTGGGCTGCGGTGAGCTCATTTGCGGGCACGCCGAAATAGGCCTGGGCCGCCGCCTCGATGCCGTAAGCGCCCCTGCCGAAATAAATGAAATTGAGATACATTTCCAATATTTCATCCTTGCTGGCCCGGGCCTCCAGCTGCAGCGCCAGGTACATCTCCTCCAGCTTCCGCGCCACTGTTTTCTGCGTGCTTAAATGGCTCAGCTTCACCAGCTGCTGGGTGATGGTGCTGGCCCCTTCGGCATAGCTGCCGGAGCGCAGATTGGAAAACAAGGCCCCGATGATCCGCACCGGGTCGATGCCGAAATGCCGGTAAAAGCGCAGATCCTCCGCCGCCAGGAAGGCGTTCTGCACGTCCTTGGGCACCTGGCTCAAAGGGATGCTGACCCGGTTTTGGGCCGATTGGATGCTGGAGATGAAATCGCCGTTCTGATCGTAAATGGCCCCGGTCTGGGGCAGGTTTTTGATTTTGCCGATATCCAGCCGCTGCCAGGAGGGGGCGTCGAACACAAAGACCAGGGCGGCGGCCAGGATCAGCGTCAGCGAGCCCAGGGCGATCAGCGCCCGGCGGCCCCTGTGAACGGGCCCCCGATCCAGAAGCCTAAGCGTCTTTCGGTCCTGACGCTCCATCTGCCTTTCCATTTTGCGCAGCTTTCGCCCTGCTTTGCCCGTGCGCACCGTCCCTCCGCCTCCTTGCCGTTTCTTTCTTCCATTCTGCCCAAGGAAGGAAGCGCGCAAAACCGGCAATCTTTGGCAGCCGCCCAATCATTACCATGGACGGGGCGGCCCGGGTACGCTATACTGTTATCACATACAAAAGCGAAAAAATGCAAGGCTGCCCGGAGGGATCGAGGGATGAAGGAACAGCGCGTGAAAAAGGCGGCGGCGTTTATTCTGATAGGCGCGGCGCTTTGCTTGGGGCTTTTTCGCACCTGGGGGGACGCCCCTCAGGAACTGAGCTATGAAGAATTCTGGGAAATGGCGGAGCGGGGGGAGATCCGCTCCGCAGCCATCGGGGATGGGGATGCCTGGCGGGTGGTGACGAAGGACGGTTTCGCCGCCGTGACCCCCAATCCCAGGGCTTTGGACGGGAAGGAAAGGCTGCTGAAATTGGGCATTGAAGTCACGGAGGAGGGGACGGCCCTGCCCGCCGCGCTGCTGCTTGCGGTGGCATTGCTGGGGGCGGCGCTGCTTTTCAGGGGCCGGAGCGGCGCGCCGGGCCTGCAGAAATACGCCGCCGTGGATGCGGAAAAAGCCGTGCCCCAGGTGACCTTTGCCGACGTGATCACGTCGCCGGAAACGCTGCGGAGCATGCAGGACCTGGTAGGCTTCCTCCGCACGCCCGGGGATTACGAGCGCCTGGGTGCCCGCAGACCCAAGGGCGTCATGCTCTACGGCCCGCCGGGCACCGGGAAGACCCTGCTGGCCCGGGCCCTGGCGGGGGAGGCGAAGGCCCCCTTCTTCGCCATGAGCGGGGCGGATTTTGTGCAGGTCTATGTGGGCGTAGGGGCCTCCAGGGTGCGGGAATTATTCAAAAAAGCGCGGAAGGCGGGGGGCGGCGTGATCTTCATTGACGAGATCGACGCCATCGGCAAAAAGCGGGATAACGGCAACGACGAACGCGAGCAGACCCTGAACGCCCTGCTCACCGAAATGAGCGGCTTTACCGGGGCGGATCAGATCATGGTGGTGGCTGCCACCAATCGGGTAGATACCCTGGACGCGGCGCTGCTTCGGGAAGGCCGGTTTGACCGGCGGATCGAGGTGGGATTGCCGGACGCGGAGCAGCGTTTAGGCATCCTGAAGGTCCACGCCCGGAAAAAGCCCCTGGAGGCGGGCGTTTCCCTGGAGGATCTGGCAAAGCAGACGGCGATGTTTTCCGGCGCGCAATTGGAGGCGCTGCTGAACGAGGCCGCCATCCGGGCGGCACGGCGGGGGGCGGGAAGGATCGGCCCCGGGGACGTGGAGGCGGCCTTCTGCGCCGTGGCGGTGGGGGATGAAAGCCCCCGGCGCTTATCCGACGAGGAAAAGCGCGTCACCGCTTGGCACGAGGCGGGCCACGCCGTGGTGACCCGGTATCTTTTGCCCGGCAGCCGCATGGCCCGGCTCACCGTGATCCCCTCCTCCCGGGGGGCGGCGGGGTATCTGATGAGCATTCAGCCGGATCGACTGCTGCACAGCCGGAAGGAGCTGATCGCCATGATCGCCCAGGCCCTGGGAGGCCGTGCGGCGGAGGAAGCGCTGCTGGGGAAGGAAAACGTCACCACCGGGGCCGCCGGCGATTTGAAGCGGGCAAAGGAGATCGCCGCCGCCATGGCGGAGGATTGGGATATGGGCGAGAGCGGCGACGCCAAACGATCCGCAAAGATCATTTTTGAGGAGGGCTTCGCCGCCGCCCGGCAGTGCCTGGCGGAGCACCGCGGGCAATTGGCCCGTCTGGCTGACCGCCTCCAGGAAAAGGAAACGCTGCGGGAACAGGAGATCATGGAAATATTGGAGCCATAAAAAAACGAGGCTGCCCGCGCAGCCCCGTTTTCATGCCTGGATCAAATCCAGAATCTCATCCGGCGACGCCGCCAGATACCGGGCCCCGGCGGCGGTCAATTCCTCCCGGGGACGAAAGCCCCACAAAACGCCCACGGTATCCATCCCGGCGGCGGCGCCGCAGCGCATGTCCGTGCCGCTGTCGCCCACATACAGAAAAGCCTGGGGCGACAGGCCCAATTCCTCCGCGATCAGCAGGGCGCCGGCAGGGTCAGGCTTGATGGGCGTTCCCTCTCTGCGGCCCCGGACAGCGGAAAAGGGGAAGCCGGGGAAATAATGATGCAGCACGTTTTCCACGTCGCCCTGATCTTTATTGGAAAAGACGCAGGGGAAAACGCCCCGGGCCCGAAGCTTCTCAAGCAGCTCAGGAATGCCCGGATAGGGCCGGGTGTTCACCCGGCTGTGCAGGGCGTAGTCGGCGCGGTAAGCGGACAGCACCTGGGCAAAGCAGTCCTGCCGCTGGCCCACGGCCCGGCGGGCCAGGTTGATAACCCCGTCTCCTACCATGAATTTGTAATCTTCCTCCGGGTGCATGGGCAGACCATAGGCGGAAAGGGATCGGTTCATGGCGGCGGCGATATCCGGCAGGGAATGGACCAGCGTGCCATCCAGGTCAAAAAGCACTGCGCGTTTCAATTGAAAGCACCTCCTCGCGCCGGGCAAGATTGTACCACAGGAATGCTTCTTTCGCAAGCGGGGCAGGATAGGGGCGAGGAGGGAGAAAGCCATGCGGGGAAAGAATGGAATCAAATGGATGATGGCGGTGCTGGCGGCCCTGGTGATCCTGATTGGCACGGCGGCCCATACCGCCCCCACAGCCCTGGATACGAAGGAGCCTTCCGCCCGGGACGCGGCGGGGGACAGCGCCCGCCTTGCCGCGTCCTGCCAGGTGACCCAGACCATGGGCTTTGCCCGCTGCGGGCACAGCGTGACCCGAAGAGTGGCCCTGCCGGACGCCCTGGCGGGGGCGGATTTTGAGGCGGCCCGGCAGTATTATGATTTATGGCAGATCGATTCTTTCGCCCCGGAGCATATGGAAATGAGCCGGGAGATCCCCCTTTACTGCCCCATGCATCAAGTGCTGACGGTGAACGAGGCGGGGGAGATCATCCTCACCCAAAACGCCTACGGCGACGGCATGGCGGTGGTGGCGCAGTATGAAAAAACCGTGGGGGATTTTGACGATGTGGATCGGGACGCGCTGACGCTGGGCATCGGCTTTGACAGCCGGGAGGAGGCGGAAACCTGGCTGAAGGCGCATTGACAGGGAAAGCAAAGATCGGTATAATCTCCCTGTACAAAGTTACGGGAGGAAGCTATGCCGAGGAATCACAGGAGCGGGAAACAAAAATCCCCCTATCTGTTCATCTGCCTGGCGGTGGTTTTGCTCATCGCCATGGCGGTGTTTGGCGCAAGGGCGCTGAACACCTGGAACGTATATAAAACCGAAGCAGCGGTGACCCCGGTCCCCAGCCCCACCGTGCGGCCCGTCAGCGTCACCCCGGCCCCCGATCTGCCTACCGCCACCCCTGCGCCTACCCCCACCCCCGCGGTCTTTTCCGTGGGCAGCAGCGGCGACGAGGTGCGGAAACTGCAGGAGCGGCTCAAGGCCCTGGGCTATTACACCGGGAATACCGACGGCATTTACGGCGGCGGCACCAAGCAGGCCGTTATCATTTTCCAAAAGCAGCACGGGCTGGACGCCGACGGCGCCGCCGGGCCCAAGACGCTGGCGGTGCTCTATTCCGATAACGCCCAGCAGATCGTGGTGACCCCCGCGCCTACGGGGCTGAATACCCTGGCGGGGGATATCCCGCTGCTCGTCAACAAATGGAACGTGCTGCCGGATGATTTCGTTCCGGGGGATCTGGTGACGGTGAAGGATCTGGCGGGAGACCTGCTTTTATATGACGATGAAAAATTCCAGGGCGTGCGCACCGCGGTGGAGGCGCTGATCGATTTGATCCGTGCCGCGGAAGCCGACGGCGTCACCCCCTGGAAGCTGGGCGGGGCCTACCGCACCATCGCCGACCAGAAAAAGATATTTGACCGCCGGGTGGAAAGATACATCAGCGAGGAGAGCCTCACCCGGGCCCAGGCTATTTCCCGCACCCGGCTCACGGTGGCGGACCCCGGGGCCAGTGAGCATCACACCGGATTGGCCTTCGACCTCAACGTGCCCGGGGCCTATTTCGTGGATACGGCCCAGTACGTCTGGCTGAAAAAGCATTGCTGGGACTACGGCTTCATCATGCGCTACACCGACGAAAAGGAAGATATAACCGGCATCATCGGCGAGGAATGGCACATTCGCTACGTGGGATTGGAGCACGCGAAAAAGATACAGGAGCTGGATCTGTGCCTGGAGGAATACGTGGAATTGCTCAAAAAACAGTAAGGCGCAAGCGTTTACGAAGCAGGGGCCTCCGCGGCCCCTGAACCCCGCGGCAAGGGATTTCCTCCCTTGCATCCCACCTGGCGATACAACGCCGTTGGGAACAACAACAACCTTCGCCTGCCGCACTGGGTTTACGAAAATTTTGAAAGTTTCTGGCTTTCAGCGGCCGGGCCAGAAACTATATGATGCCAAGTTTTCCTGGGATGGAGTCCAGGGGCCGAAGGCCCTTGGTTCAGGGGTTCAGGGGGCTGAAGAAGCCCCCTGCCTCGTCCTTGTAACTGCAAAACCATATTTTTTCCCCGAAAGGGCTTTTTTATTGGAACAAATGCGCTCATGTCCGCGTCTATATGGGCGAAAGGGGCTGACAAAGATGAAAAAATTCCTGCTGACGCTGCTTTTATGCCTGCTGTTTCTTCCCGCGGGGCTTGCGGAGGAGCCGGGCCGGCTGTACCCCGCGATGGACGACGCGACGGGCCTGTGGGGGTATATCGACGGGAACGCGCAATGGGTGATCGCGCCGCAGTTTTCCTGGGCGGGGGAATGGCGGGGCGCCTATGCCGCCGCCATGCCGGGGGATCAGAACCCCGAAGAATACGACCATACCGGCATCATCGACCGGCAGGGGAACTGGGTGCTGGAGCCCCGGTACACGATCCAGGGCTTTTTCAATTACGACCCCATCGGCGATCTGGACGGCGGGCTGTACCTGGTGTGGCAGTGGCAGGAGCACGAAGACGACGAGCGCGGCAGCAGCCTCGACGGCTTTTTCGACGTGCCCTCCGGCTTCTTCTCCGGGCTGATCTACGACAGCATTCTCAGCGGTCGGGACGATGATTCATCCGTTTACTACGAGCTGGACCGGCTGATCCCGGTGGACAAGGGGGGGCGGATCGCCTACGTGGACCGGCACACGGGGGAAGAGGCCTTTGCCCTGCCCGAAAACGTGAACGCCGATGAATACGTTTATGAAAACTTCCGGTACGGCTACGCCACGGCTGTGCGGTATGCGGGCAAGGGAGACGCGGATTCCCTGGTATTCAACGAGGAAGGAAAGATCCTGGATCTGGGCGGCCTGGAATTTGCGGAAGGCGGCCACGGCCTGCGGGGAAAAGTGACCGCCGGGGGCATCCTGCGGGTATATGATCCGGAAAAGGAACTGTACGGCTACTGGGATCTGAACGCGGGGGATTTCCTGATCCCGCCGCAGTTCGCCGGGGCGGAGGATTTCTCCGCAAGCGGCTATGCCTGCGTGATGCTGGAGGACGGCACCTTCGGGCATATCGACCAAACCGGCGCCGTGCTGGCCCGGGGCTTTTCGGACTGGTATGAATTCTTCGGCGAATACGCCCAGGCCGACGGGAAGCTGATCGACGCGGCGGGGAACACCGTGCTTCAGCTGCCGGAGGGGATCGGCGTCTGGCAGCAGGAGAGCGATTGGGAGGATCAGAAGCG